>JBDRZP010000004.1:94215-97162 GCA_039804025.1 candidate division WOR-3 bacterium | reverse complement strand
AATTTATTTTTAAAATCTATTTTGTAAATTCCTGGCTCAAGCTCTTTATTTATAATATTTAAAACCTTTCTTCCTGACACATCATAAATTGAAAGGTCTACCTTTTGCTTATCTGGAATCGTTATAATAAAAATTCCTCTATCCTTTATTACATTAGGAAGAACATTTAATGAAAATCTTAAAACTGGTTTTAACTCAAAACCTTGAGGCCCGCCTGTAGTTTTTTCCTCTATATAAACACTCAATTTCCCAAGATAAACTTTATCACCCTGCTTTTTCTCAATTTTTATTTTTAAAATTGAATCTAAAACAGGTGGAACAATTTGCTTTTCATAAATTTCATAATTATTTTCCTTTATATGCCATACTCCAAGAGGATGATTATTTATATAAATTTTCTCTTTTACTTCCCTATCTAAATATGCCTCAAATTTTATCTTTACTTTTGATGCACTATAAATAGGCACCTCGTAAATAAGTGAATCTCCATAATCAAGATTCTTATAATCCTCTATTCCCAAAGAAATATACCCTTCCCTGTAAATTGTTAAAGGCGATGGGACTTCTTTCCCAAAATCTATAACAATATCAGGCGGCACTTCCGAAACTTCTTTTTCTATTCTATATAAATTATAAATTGTATCACCTGAATAAAATGTTATATGAAATTTATTTTTATCAAAAAGCATCTGTGGTGAACGAATAGAAATACCAGAGAATAGAATTTCTTTTTCAAATGGAATTTTTATTTCACCAAAACATAAGTTATCAAATTCCCCATCATTTTCAACAAAAACTATATAATTTCTATCTATAAATGGATCCTTTATTCTATTACCCTCATAAATAAGTTCCTTTTCTGAAATTCCCTTACCTAAAAATGTATAAGAACTAAAAATCTTTGAAGAATCTTCAACCCATATAAATCTTATAAATGAATTTTCCTTTGAAACATATGGGTCAAAAACATGGTTTTGTGGATAAAAAGTTTTTATAATTGTATCACTCCCGATTTTATAAATCTTTAAATATTTATTTGTTCCATCCCATACTATATTTTTGAAATTATATTTATCAACAAATATTGAAGGAGATATAAGTCCTGGAACAACTGTATGATAAAATTCTTTAACCGGTATATTTAATGTCTCAGGAAATGTTTGAATGAAATCCTGATAAATTATTTGATAATTATAAGGATTATTTATCGGGAATTTAACAACATTTAAAAGTTTACCAGCCCATATCTTTATCACAGAAGGATAAGGACCTGGTAAAGGTGGATGATAAGTGGGTCCATAAGAAGTTTCAAAAACTGTATAAGCAGTATCATCTTTTATATAAAAATCTGGTGAACCAATCCCCCATAAATATGTATTTGAAGAAGTATATGCTAAATAAGGTGAAGAATTTTCTTTTACTTTTGTAAATTCAATTTTTTCAAGTGTAGTTGTATCATTATATGCCCATATTGAATATAAATTATTCTTATACAAAAAACCTGCAGGATTTTTTCCATAACCTAAAAATATCTTTTTAATTACCTTATCCTTTAAAATCGCATCATAAATAGAATTGTTCTTTGAATAAAGTATGTTCAAACTATCATTTTTTAAAAACAATCTTTTTGAATTATTCGGGGGTATATCAAAAAGAGGTATATTCTCTTCAATAAGTGCAATTCGTGGTATATCTAAATTCGATATCTTATATTCTCTAAAAATCAATAATGAATTTCTAAATGAATGGATAATTTGAGCATAAAGTCCAGAATAATCTCTTCTTACTGTGAAATTTGGTTTTAAATTATAGTCATAATCTTCTGGCATCATTGTTAATTTTACAGAAGGTAAAGGAAAATCTAATATTTTTTGCATATAAATCTGTTTATCCTTTTCAAAAATTAAAGTTGAAATAGAAGGATTATAAAAAATCTGAGCATTTACTCCTTTAGAATAATAATTCTGTGAATTCAAATCAGGATAGTATATCCAACGATAACTCCCTCCATATTTTTCATATTTTATTACCCTTATATTTCCACTTTCATCTGTAAAACAGGCAAGATTCCCATTTCCTATAAAGGGTGAACGCCCCCTTACTTTAAAACTGTTTCCAGTTTGAAAATCATAAATAGTAAGAGTGTCTTTCTTTGTTTCATCCATATATTCCAGATAATTTAAAATATTATTTTCTTTTTGAGAATAAATAATGATAACTTTTTCACTGTTATTTTCTATAACCTTACCAAGTGAAAAATAAACAGTATCCCCAAGAGATGAATATTTTACTGGAGTAGAATTTATCAAATCTATTGAATTTAAATTATTTATTTTGTAAAGATTTAAATAAAAGGGGGGGCGGGATGATTTTTTTTTCAATAAAAGCTATATAAACTCCTTTATTTTTTACATAGAGGATAGATGGATCAAAGCCTTCTATCTGTAAAGATGTAAACTCCCAGTAATTTTCCTCTAATCTTTTTCCAAATTTTACATATTTAGGGTTTCCATCTACCACCCTCTCATATGCAACCCATAAAGTATCATTATGGGATGTTAAAGTTGGGGATATTCCGGAACCTATCACCTCCTGATTCCAAGTAAGACCATTATCAATTGAATATGCATGATAAATTCCAAGATCTTTTGAATAAACAGTATGTATAATGTTTCCGATTCTTATAATATTCTTATTACTTGATGAACATAGATTTATGCTATTTACATCTCCTGATGCAATAATTGGAGATGTTGTAACCCATCTTTCATTTGAAAATTCTGAATAAATTCCATCCCTATATGCTCTTACTTTATAAAAATAATCCCTAAACTTTGAAACAGAGTTATCGGACCACTGAATTTGTCCCGTTCCTTGTCCCTGGGTTGGATATGTAAAAATTGAATGCCAATTTTCATTTATTCCTTTCCTCCATATTTCATAACCT
>JBDRZP010000004.1:0-94115 GCA_039804025.1 candidate division WOR-3 bacterium | reverse complement strand
TGATGACATCTAAATATAGGAACTGTTTTCCTTTTAATAACTTGGCCATTATCAGGACGAATAAGAGAAATATCTATTGTCAATGCTTTTTTATAATCATTTATTTTAGGCCAAACCCTTAAACTATAAGGAGGATAATTTAGAGGACCTACCGAAGGTTTATCAACAAAATATGCTCCATAATAAGTATCTTCGTCATCGATCATCCATTTCTTAATGAATTCAGTAACATAAGTACATTCAGTAAGAGAAAATTCACCCGATGAGCCAGCCCTTAAAGGATGCTCTCCATTATGGTCATGGCTTGCATAAATAGTTGGTTCAAAGGAAGAACCAGGAAGAGGTACGCATCAATCCTTTTTCACTGCACCGTCTCCCCATCCCAACCCCAGTCTCCAAGGATTTCTGTTGCCAGTAATTACTACATACTTACAATTCCCTGCCCAATCCATTTTATTCAATAAATAAGTCCATTTACCCTCTTCTCCCGTAATAATATTCTTAAAAGTCACATTAAAACTGTCTCCATATATTGTTTCCACATAAGGAGGCCATATATACACTTTAATCTCAATTACTTGTTTATCTATACCCAACTCTAACCCCTCCCCTCTGTGCATCCATTGCGGCCAAGTAATAAGAGACAAATATACCCCCAAGTTTGATGGTTCAACTCCATTATTAGGTGTAGCAATCATAATTAATTTTCTTATTTTATCTTTTATTCCATAAAATGCCATTGCACTCCGCACAACTAAACCACCCATACTATGGGCAACTACATCTACCTTGGTTGCTCCTGTAGCATTGAGAACTTTATTTACAAAATTGGCAAAGTGTTGTGCCCAACTACTTTGAGACACTACTTCATAGTATTTCCAATAGGTGTCATTTTCTACAGGAACAAGTATCTCGTTACTTCCGATTGCACCTGGGCTGCCATCCGGATTATAGAAAGAAAAATTATATATTACTCGAGTAGTATTCATCGGAGATAAAATGGTATTTTTGTCGCAATTAAGAGGAACACCAGCTATATATCCTCTATAATGCTCATTTAAGATATTTTGCATTACTGAAACATATTCATCAGGGTTGAAAGTCTTAAAGCCGCTCTGAGAGGTTCCTTCTGCTTTATTTCCATGAACAAAAATTATAGGTACATTTCCAGAATATAAGAGTGAAAAAATATTAAAAAGAAAACAACCCCAAATAATCAGATATTTGGATATCTTCATTTTCTTCCTTCCTTATAAACCTTACTTAAAAGAATATTTTCAACCTCTATATTAAAATAAATTCCTGAAAGATCAATATTAGCTTCCCCAACATATCTTGGAGAATCATATTCAATCCCGTTTGGACCACACCCCCTCATCCCAAATGAGATTGATAGTTTCCATTCTTTATTCAAAAAAGTAAAACTATACTCTCTACCAAATTCAATTTGAGTCCAAAAACTTTTTCCGCTTCCTTTAATTTCTTCAGTCCATATTTCATTATCTGCATATACTTCTCTTATTTCTTTTCCCCAAATTATAAAACTTATTACCCCAAATTTAAAAAACATATACCTTTTAAATTCCCATCCAAGATTTATATAAACCGGCACTGCGTGGAGATTAAAACTTAAATATTTATAAAGATAATTTCCTGGATCCCCTTTCAGTCGAGGAAGAAAATTTTTATTTTTAAAATTAAAATAAGCATATTCTACACCTATTTCCCAAAAACTTTTATCTGGATGATATAATAATAAATCTATTTTAGGAGAATTCAAAAAGTAATAAGGGAATCCCGGTTCTCTACCACCGGAAGTTCCAGGGAAAAAAGGCAACCAAGGAATATAATCCATTCCAGTGTAAATAAATTTACCTGAATATCCAGCATCAATGTGTATTCTTTCAAATTTTAATTTGTTTTCTCTATTCTCCAATTCTTTCTCCCCTTGACTTATTATCCACAAAAAAACTATTATTTTTACCATATCATTCTCCTTTTAATTTTAATTATATTAATAATTATACAGGATTGAAAAAAAAAAAAAAAAAAAGTCAAGTAATGTGTACGATTTCTATACATATTAAAATAATAATTGTTCCTTATATAATTTTTCAAAAAGTATTCAATGTAAAAAAGCATTAAGGCTTGACGCGGTTTTTTGGTGGATTATACCATAACTTTTCAGAAAATTTCTGTTTGATTCACTTTGTGTAATATTTATTATTTACTCTGTAAATTTAGCAAGAATCCATAAAGATTTAGAATTTTTTTCCAAAAAATACTGAAAGTGAAGTTATAAGAAGATGAATATATAGGATGAATTCCATAACTTATTGAGCCCCCAAATTTTATCATAAGAATAAAAAAATTAAACAAAAATTCCGTTTATATCTCCTTATTTTAAATTATATCCTAAAGTTGCCCCAAAAGATGGAAAAATAAATAAAGGAACAAAAGAAATATTTTCATAAGTTCTTCCTTTAAAAGTCTCTGAAAGATAAGCAAACGCTCCTGCACCTGCTAAAAAACCTAAAAAATGAGCCTAAAAACGCTTTTGAATTATTACCATTGCTTTTCATAATTTTCCCGGAAATTATCACACCAAAATAAGAACCAAGAGTTAAACCAACTGTTACATTAAAAATCATTTGCTCTGCATCTATTTTGGCTACATCCCTGTCTATAGATTGGATAGGAAATATTTTAAAAAGAGAATAAGTAAATAAACTACCTGCTAAAACACCACTTGTAAATTGAATCCCCACTTGTAATAAGTTATTTTTTTTATCTTCGTTATTCAAAAAAATTAAAACTATTAAAATTAACTTATACATTAATCTATATGAACTGCAAAAACTGGCTTTGAAGGATAAGACAACCTTCCTCTAACTCTTGCAATTATATAATACCAGATTGTGTCAGGCTTATCCGGACGCAGCCATTCACCACAATCAGGGAAAGTATAATAAGGTTCTGGGAAATAACCCATCCCATCAAAAGTATCCGGCATTGAAGGAGGTATGTGTAAAGCCGGATACCAGTCTGTTAAGTTGTCAAATGTAAATCCATACCAGTTAGGGTTCCAACCCTCTGGACCACCTGGAGATTCAACCAAATAATAAAAACTATCCGAGCCTTCGGGTGGAATCCAGTGAAGTGTGAAAAGGTGGAGAGAATCATTCCTTTCAATCCATACACTACAGGGAGGCATAGGAACAGGGTCAGAAAGACCTTCCAATGGTGTAACTTCAAGTGTTTCTGAAACACTATAAAAAGGGCAAACTATTTCATATCCACCACCCCAATCTACTTTGATATAATAAGCATAGGTTTTACCATTTATAACTGTTGTATCAAGTGCATTTCCGTGTTTAGATTGTTCAGGATAAGGAGTCCAGGAATAATAATCGGCTTTTCCCATAGCATTATCTAACATTCTGAATTTGCCCCCTTTTTCAGCCCTATAAACATTTACAACTGGAATGAGCATACATGTTCCTTCTCTTATTGGTGAAAGCCTTGAGACATATTCCCATTCTAAATATACAAAACCATCTCCAGGATAAGCATTAAAGTGTAAAATTGTGTCTATTTTTTCTTTTTCATAACCTCTGTCTCTCTTACATTGAAACAAACATAATAATATGAGTATTAATAATCTCATTAACATTTTGAAATTGGATAAATTATTAAAAAAATTTAATAATTTCTGATATTCTAAATTTTTCATCTGCATGTATTATGACTTATTTTATAAAAATAATCTTTAAATCTTGAAAGAGGAACATCACTCCATGTAATTTGCCTTCTTTCTGTATGGATATTCAAATCCATATAATAACATTGTATAATCACTTTATACATTTTATTTCCTTTAAAACTTAACCAAAAGTTAACTTAAAATTATACAGGATTGAAAAAAAAAAAGTCAAGTATATGTAGAATACCATAACATTTTAAAAGTGGTTAGGATTATTAATATATGTTTTTAAAAAATAATCAAGGGGAGAAAAATTATTTAAAGATTTATGAGGTTTACATTGAATTTTTCTGGCTCAATAAGATCTTCAGAATACTATTCTACAAAATGTTCTTGTATAGTCCCCTTTAAATCTTTCAACATAAGCATTACTTTACGGGTCTTTTGGGTAATTATAGAAATGTATAATTCCCTTACTCCGCAAGAATTTTTCAAAGCTTCCAGCAAACTCACTTCCGTTACCCTTCTGAACCCTTTTTACTTTAAAGTGTGCCACCTTTAAAAATTTCTTCATAAAATCTTTTGCATTTTCACTTGTTAAAGATTTGTAAGCATAAGCAAAACCAAATTTTGTCTTTAAAAGAGCTGTTCTTTTCTTTTCCTTATTGGTATTTTTGATTTAGAAATAAGAGTTTCTATTTTACTTTTAGGATTTCTTGAATCTCTTCTTCCATTTCCATAAATATACCGCAATCTTTCCTTAACTCCAAAAGCATCCTTTATTGCCTTGTCATCTTATTTTTCAAAAAAATTAATAATCTCAAACCTCTTTAAAGCAATTCCTTTCAATTTTTCCTCACTTTCATTTTTTATTCTTTTCTCTTTTTCATATTATAATCTTAAAGTATTTTTAATTTATTTTTCAAATTATCTAATATCTCTTTAAAATTTTTCATTTTTGTCGCATTTATTTTTCTTTTTGTTCCTCTTTAAATCGCTCAGCCTTTATTTCTCCTATGGCGGAGGGGGCGGGATTTGAACCCGCGCATCCCTTTTAAAGGATAATGCGATTTCGAGTCGCACCCCTTAACCAGGCTCGGGCACCCCTCCAAAATATTATTATAAAGAAATAAACTTGCATTTTTACTAAATTTTTCATGAAAATTATTTAAATGAAAGAAATTTTTTTTTCCTTTCTCTTAGGATACCTCTTCGGCTCTTTCCCGTCAGCATATATAATCTCAAAAAAATTTAAAAATATTGATATAAGAAAAGTAGGAGATAGAAATCCTGGTGCAAGAAATGTATATAAAAATGTTGGAAAATTAGCAGGAACACTAACCTTTTTAATTGATTTTTCAAAAGGATTTTTACCCATATTTGTCTTTTATAGAATCTTCAAAAAAGAAAATCTCGCACTTATATCAGGAATTGGATCTATCCTTGGTCATGATTTTCCCCTTTTCTTGAAATTCTATGGAGGAAAATCTATAAGCACAATCCTTGGAATACTATTTTCCCTTTTTCCCTTTGAATTTATATTCTCAATTTTTATTTTTCTTATATTTTTCCTTTTAAAAAAACACTTTGACCAAGCAATTGCCCTATTTTTTATTTCCTTTGTTCTAATCTTAATACTTGAAAAAGTAGATAAAATTCTAATTTTTTACGTTTTATTTATTGTTGCTTCAATCGGAATAAAAAAAATAATTGATTTTCCAAGAGAAAAATTGAAAGGAAAATTGATAAATTCTTAAGGTGAACCCAATTCTTTTTATAATTTTTTCAAGAAATTTTATTTTAAAAAAATTCAGAAAAAAATTCCCTTTTCCCTCAATTGGTGTAGGTGGAATCTCTCTCGGCGGAAGCGGAAAAACACCACTTGTTATTGAAATAATTAAATTTTTAAAAGAAAAAAACCTTAAAGTATCTCTACTTTCAAGAGGTTATAAAAGAAAGGAAAAGAAAATGAAAATTTTTTTTGAAGATTCCAATCCTAAAGTTCACGAAATAGGTGATGAACCCTTTCTTATTTTCAAAAAATTAAAAATACCAATCGGAGTCTATGAAGATAGAAAAAAAACTGCTGAGGAAATAATAAAGAAAAAAAATATTGACTTTTTTGTCCTTGACGATGCACTTCAGATAAAAAAATACTTTTTTGACCTTAACATTTTTATCCTTGATGAAAAAGAAATTCTAAAAAAGGATATGTTTTTTCCAGAGGGAACTTCAAGAGATTTAAAAAGAGAAATTTTTGATGGTGATATAATTATCATAAACAGAAAATTAAAAGATTTAGAAAGATACAAAATTTATTTTCTTGATAAAAGAAAAAAAACTTATTTTTTTGCAAACTATAAATTTAAAGGATTTAAAAATTATCTTGGAGAAAAAGTCTTTCCTTCAAAAAGGGATTTTGTTTTGCTTGTAACAGGTATTGCGAATCCCTTTTCTTTAAAAAAATTTGTTGAAAAAAATTTTATTTTAAGAGAACACCTTAAATTTTTTGACCATCACTTTTATGATGAAAAAGATATGGAAAAAATCCTAAAACTTAAAGATAAATTAAAATGTGATTATGTTATAACAACTGAAAAGGACTTAATAAGAATGGATGTAAAAGAAGATTTTTTTATATACCCTGAAATAGAAATGAATATAGAAAAATCCTTTTATGACTATTTATCTTGTTTTATAAAGAAGATAAATACCAGTTAAAAGGGTTAAGATATCACCTGTCCACATTGCAATAAAGGAAGATATTATTCCCCTATCTGCCAGTTCTTCACCCCCAACAAGTAAAATGTAATGAATTGTAAAGATAACTATTGATATTCCAAAAGCTGAACCCCATCCTGATTTTCCAAAAATTTTAGCAAGAGGAATTCCAACAATTACAAAAGCAACTGCTGCAAAAGGTATGGAAAATTTTTTATGAACTTCAACCCAGTATCTCTGAATCTGTAAAAAAATAAATTTATTTTCCTCTTTGTTTTTACTAAATTTTTTTTTATTATCTCTTATTAAATTTAAAAGTTCCTTTAAAGTTAATTCCCTATCACTTTTTGAAAAAATTTCTGATTCCCTTTCCTTTTTTTCAGGAATATAAATTCTATGCTCTTTAAATTCAAGCTTTCTTATATTTACTTCATTTCTCTTTTTTTCATGAATTGTTCCATCTTTTAAAACTAAAAGGTAACCCCCCTCCTTACCTTTTTTAATTATACCTTCTTTTGCATCAATTATTTGTGAGTAATCCTTATCTTTCTGAAATATCTTTAAATTTTTGAGAACATTTCTTTTTTCATCCTTTTCTTCAACATAAATGCTCATCCCGCCTATATCATTAAAAACTTTCTCTTTAATAGCAAGGGAGGGTTTATATCTATACATATAATAAACTTTCTTTTTTAAAATATGGTTAACTTCAGGAACAAAAAAACCATTGAAGTATATTAAAAAGAAAAAAATAAATATTGAAAAAATTAAAGGAAACCTTATAATCCTTAAAAGAGAGATTCCACTTGTAGAAAGGCACATAAGCTCCCTTTCCTGGTTCATATTTCCGAATACATATAAAACAGAAACAAGAACACTCATTGGAATAATAAGTGCAAGCATATAGGGAAGAGAAAGAAAGAGTATATTTAAAACCATAGAAGGAGGAATTTTCTTTTTAAAAATTAAATCAGAAAGATCAAAAATTTTATCAAGGAGCATAATCATAAGAAGAAGAGCTATTGAATAAATAAAGGGTGGAATAAGTGAAAGAAGAATTTCTCTATCAACTTTTGAGAAAGTTATATTCAATCTAAATATTGAATCCCATTGATCTTAAAGCTTCTTTTCCTTCCTCTGTCATTTTTTCAGGTGACCAAGGAGGGTCAAAGGTAAATTCCACATTTACTTCTTTAACGCCTTCAATCTGACTTACTTCTCTTTTTACCTGTTCTGCTATATAGGGATAAATTGGACAACCTGGTGCTGTTAAAGTCATTAAAATATTAATCTCACCAGTTTCTTTAATATCTATATTATAAACAAGTCCAAGATCAACAACATTAACAGGAATCTCCGGGTCATAAACATTTTTCATTCTCTCTAAAATTTCTTCTTTTGTTGGCATAACTCCTCCCTCTTAATTATAAAAAACGGAGGGGGCGGGATTCGAACCCGCGTCCCCGATATTCTCGGAGAAACGGCTTAGCAAGCCGCCGCCTTAAGCCACTCGGCCACCCCTCCGTCTTATTCAAATTATACAGGATTAAAAGCTAAAATTGGAATATCTGTAAGTTTTAAAACCTTATCAAGAGTTGAACCAAGGAAAAAATGTGAAATACCTTTTCTTCCCCTTGTTGCCATACAAATAAGATCTATTCCTTTTTCCTCTGCAAATTCTATTATACCTATTTCTGCAGAATCCCTCTTTATTGCATTTACAAAAATTCTATATTTACCCTTAAACTTTTCACTTTCCCTATGTAATATTTCCTTTGTTTCCTCTATTAATTTTTCCTCAACCTCTTTTAATCCAATTGATTCAAGAATCTCAATAACATGAAGGAGATGAATTTCAGACCCAAAAATTTCTGCAAGAAAAATTGCATAATCAAGAGCCTTAAAGGAAAGTTTTGAAAAATCAATGGGAACAAGTATCTTATTAACTTTAACACCTATCTTTTCCTTTACCACTAAAACAGGAATCCTTGCATTGGTCAAAATCCTGTAAGCAGTTGTTCCTATCCTAAGCTTTTCCCTTTTATTAGAAGCCCCCATTATTAAAAGGTCAATATCCTTTTCATTTATAAACTTTATTATCTCCTCCACTATTTCACCTTTCAAAAGATGAGTTTCAAATTTAATTTTTTTATCTATTTCCTTTTTCTTACTTTCAAAATCCCTTTCAGCCTTTTCCTTTTCTTCCTTTTCCATTAAATTAAACATATTTAGAATCTCTTCTTTTTCCTCAAGAATTGAAATTTTCTTTTCAGGAATTACATGAACTGCATAAAGTTTAGCCTTACAACTAATAGAAAAAAATTTTGCCCATTCAAAGGCATAATTTGAAAGGGGGTTAAAGTCAGTAAGCCATAGAATGTTTTTTATTTCCATAATATATTATGGGAGCCCAAATCTTATAGAATCAAGAAGATAGCTTAAAAGATAATTAGGTATATTTCTCTTGTATCCTTCAAGGATTTTATAGTATTTATCATATAATAAATCAAGGGTATAAGGATCTATTCTTCTATTTAAAAATTCAATTTCTGAAACATACGGATGATCTTTGAAAATTTCCCTTTTACCAAGTTTTAACTCTGTTATCTCTCTTATAAAGAAGCCGAATAGAAAAATTTTATCCTTTAAATATTCCTTACTTTCTTTTTTATAAACAAAAAAAGGCTCCTCCTCATTTCTCATTATCTCCTTTAGAAAACTCCCGTATTCTTCTATTATTTTTTCTTTAATTATTCTTTTTGCCAAACCTATTGAACCTGAGGAAATTCTGTAAAGAAAATATATGGATTTCGTTCCTTTAAAATACTCTTTAAAATCCTTAAATTCAAGATTAAAAAAGGGTATACTGATACATCTTGACCTTATTGTTGTTTGAAGAGATTCGGGGTATGGTGTTATTAGAAAAAAGGTAACAAATTCAGGTGGTTCCTCTAAAATTTTTAAAAGGGCATTCTGTGCCTCCTTTCTCATTAAATCAGCATCAAGAAAAATATAAAATTTTCTTTTTAATTCAATCGGTCTTGATTTTATTTCCTCTCCTATTTCCCTTATTGTATCTATACCTATGGTAAGATCCCTTGAAAAATAATCAGTTCTTAAATTTTCAAAACTCCATTCACCTTTTTCATAGAGTTCAAGAAGCTCTTCTTTTATCTTATCAGGTAAAATAAAATTTATATCAGGTATAGAAAGACTTTTAAATCTCTTACACATAATACAATTTAGACAGCCTGTTTTATTTTCACATACATACTTCATAAGTATAAATTTTAAAGTTTCTAACTTACCAACCCCTTCAGGTCCTGAAAGAATATATGCACCCAGGAATTTATCTTCTTTGAGTATTTTTTCAAAATAATTAATTTGATTTCTGTGTCCTAAAATCTGCATTCTATATTTTATATGAAAGATTTAAAAGAATTCATAAAGGAAAAACTAAAGGAAGAAAAACTATTTATCTTTGGATTTACTGATCCAAAAGTAGAAGAAAGAGATATTTTTTCTTTTAAGGAATGGATTAAAAATAAATATCATGCAGATATGAAATGGATGGAAAATACTTTTGAAAAAAGAATTTCACCTTTAAAGGTTTTTGAAAGTGTTAAAACCATCCTTGTAGTTGCACTTCCATACAAAAAAATTTTTTTTGAAAAATATAAAATTGCAGGTTATGCCCTTCATGTTGATTATCATAAATTTCTGTATAAAAAATTAAAAAGAGTTATGGAAAAAGTTAAGGAGAAGTTTTCAGGTTTGGAATATAAGATATATGTGGATACAGGACCCATCCTTGAAAGAATGTTTGCAAGAAAAGCAGGAATTGGATTTATAGGCAAAAATACTATGCTTATCTCCTTTAAAAAAGGATCTTACTTACTTTTAGGTACAGTCCTATTAAATAAGGAAATAGAACCGGATAAAAGTATTGATAAAAATTTCTGTGGAAAATGCACACGTTGTATTGAAGCATGTCCAACAGGCGCAATTGTTAAACCCTTTGTTATTGATTCAAATAGATGTATATCCTATCATACTATTGAAAATAAAGGTGATATTCCTGAGGAAATAAAACTTAGGATGAACTCTTATATTTTTGGATGTGATATATGTCAGGAAGTTTGCCCTTGGAACAAAAATCCAGTAGAACCAGTGGATTTCCCCTTACATCCATATGTTAAAAATTTTGATCCAGAGGATTTTCAAAAAAATCCAGAAAAATATCTTAAAAACAGTCCTTTAAAAAGGGCTAAAATAAAGGGGTTAATAAGAAACATTAATTTAGTTAGATATTAAGAAGTTTAAAAATATTTAAAACACCTAAGATTATAATTAAAATACCAATAAAAATCTTCATTTTCTTTTCTTCAATTTTTTTTACCACAAGAGCAGAAAAAGGTGTTGAAAGGGATGCACCTAAAAGAAGTGGTAATGCAAGTTTAAAGTCTATTTTTTTCTCAAGGAAAATATAAATTAAAAATGAAACAAAACATATTATACCTTCTGCTAAAGAAGTGCTTCCTATTGAACTTTTTGCTGACCTACCAGAAATAATCTGACCTCCTGTTACAAGGGGACCGTAGCCTCCTGCAGATATACCTTTATTGAAACCACTTAAAAAAGCAACAAATAGAAAAATATTTTTCTTGAAAGCAATTTTCTTTTTGAGATTTATTAAAATATATATACCTATTCCTGTTACCATAATTGAAATATATAAATTAACAAATTTTTTAGGTATATTGAGAGCTAAAATTACTGAAAAAATTGCTCCAATTACACCAAATATAATAAGTAAGAAACTTACCTTTGCATCCTCTGAACGAGGAACATAACCGAGCCCTGAAAGTCTTCTTAAAACAATTTTTTCATCTCTTCTAAAATCAAAATTTACATTCCCAAATTTATGGTGAAAGAATCCAGATAAAATTCCTGTTATAAACTCAGACAAAAGAATACAGGGGACAATCTGAGAGGGAGGAAAACCAATTAATATTAAAATTGGAGTTAAACTCGTCCCATATCCCATACCTATTGAAGAATCTGCAAATTCAAAAATAAATGAAAGAAAAAATAATAATATAAATTTCATACTCTAATTATATTCTAATTGGAGTATAAAAATCAAAAAAAATTAAAAATAGCCTAAATTTTTTAGTCTTTCTTTTATTTTCTTGATTTCTTCTTTTGTTAGTTCAATTTCCTCTTTATCTTTTTCTTTTATGGAAAGTAAATCTCTGAGAACATAGATTACAAATTCATTAACGCTTCTAAAACCCGTTCCTTCTATAATTTTCTTTAATTTCTCATAAAGAGGGCGGGGAATTTTTATTGTAACCTTATCTTTCAATTTTCATTCACAATTTTTTTAACTTCTTCAGAATCAAGAACTTCTTTTTCAAGTAGAACCTGTGCCAGTTTATGAAGGGCATTTACTTTACTCCTTAAAATCTCTTCCGCCCTTTTTTCAGCCTCCTCTACAATTCTTTTTACTTCCTCATCAATCATTTCACTTATCTTTTCACTAATTCCTCTTTTGAGCGAGAGTTCCCTTCCTAAAAATATTTCCTCATCCTGTTTTGCAAAAGAAACAGGTCCAATTTTCTCACTCATTCCCCACTCTCCCACCATTTTCCTTGCTATCTGGGTTGCCATTTCTATATCATTTGCCGCTCCTGTTGAAAGGGTATTAAAAACAATTTTTTCAGCTACCCTACCTCCCATTAAAACTGTTAACTGGTCAAGGAGATATTCCTTTGGATAAATGTGCCTATCATCCTTTGGAAGCTGCTGTGTAACTCCAAGAGCT
This sequence comes from candidate division WOR-3 bacterium, assembly GCA_039804025.1. NCBI lineage: Bacteria > Pseudomonadati > Caldifarciminota > Caldifarciminota bacterium. The sequence continues at coordinate 81,864 of JBDRZP010000004.1, read as the reverse complement.
TGACCCCTTGGAATTATTGTAACTTTATGAATTGGGTCCGCATTTGGCAAAAGAACCGATAAAATTGCATGTCCTGATTCGTGATAAGCAACCTGCTCCCTTTCTCTTTGTGAAAGGACCATACTTTTCCTTGCAACACCCATCAAAATTTTATCCTTTGCCTCTTCAAAGTCTTCCATTGTAATTTTTTCCTTTCCCTTCCTTGCTGCTAAGAGGGCTGCTTCATTTACAAGATTTGCAAGATCAGCACCGGAAAAACCGGGTGTTCCTTTCGCAATAACTCCAAAATCAACATCCTCTCCAAGAGGTTTATTTCTTGCATGTATTTTTATTATCTCTTCCCTTCCCTTTACATCAGGAATAGGTAATACTATTCTTCTATCAAATCTCCCAGGCCTCAAAAGGGCGGGATCTAAAATATCAGGTCTATTTGTAGCAGCCATAACAATTATTCCCTCCCTTGGATCAAATCCATCCATTTCAACAAGAATCTGATTTAAAGTCTGTTCCCTTTCATCATGACCACCACCCAAACCAGCTCCTCTCAACCTTCCAACTGCATCAATCTCATCAATAAATATAATACAGGGAGCATTTTTTCTTGCCTGCTCAAATAAATCCCTAACCCTTGCTGCTCCAACACCAACAAATAATTCAACAAAATCAGAACCTGATATTGAAAGAAATGGAACACCTGCTTCTCCAGCAACGGCTCTTGCAAGAAGTGTCTTACCTGTCCCAGGTGGTCCGACAAGTAATACTCCCTTTGGAATCTTGGCTCCCAGTTTTTGAAACTTCTGGGGACTCTTTAGAAATTCAACAACCTCTTTTAACTCCTCCTTTGCCTCATCACAACCTGCTACATCGTTGAAGGTAACATCTGGTTTCTTATCTGTTATGAGTTTTGCTCTTACCTTTATAAAGGAAAAGGCTTTTGAATTTCCAGCCTGAATCTGTCTAAAAAATAAAAACCATATTCCAAGAAAAATTAAAAGCCAAGGAAGATAACCTAAAAGAATATCAATAAAGGGACTTTTAACCTTTGTTTCAACCTCAACCTTTTTTTTAACAAGAAAATCAAGAATATCAGGTTTTTCCATCGGAAGAGAAAGCTTAAATTCTGTAAAACTTAAACCCTTAACCTCTTTCGGATTTTTAAAATAACCCTGAAGTTCCTTTTCTGATACAATTACTTTTTTTATGTTGCCTTTCTCAACTTCCTGAATGAATTCAGAATAGGTTATATTTAAAACTTTTAAATTTTTCTCTGTATAATAAGCTAAAAATAATGCTACAAGAACAAAAATACCTATCCATACAATAATCGGTGTTAAATTTAAAACCTTTTCCCTTTTATCTTTATCATTCATTTTCCATACCTTTCAATTTCTTCTTCTGTAAGTCCATATACATCTTTAAAATACCTGAATTTTTCGTTATAATCAAGACCGTAACCTACAAGAAATTTATTTGGAACCTTAAAACCTATTATATCAACATCCACATTAACTTCCCTTCTTTCATACTTATCAAGAAATACAACTATTTTTAATGACCTTGGTTTTCTTTTCAAAATATCATTTTTAAGAAATTTAAGAGTATGACCTGTATCCACAATATCCTCAATAAGTATAACATCTCTATCTTCAATATCAATAGGAAGATCCCACAATATTTTTACATCCTCTTCTTTTATTTTTGACTTTTTACCGTAACTTGAAAGCCTTATAAATTCAAGTGTGCAATCTATACCCATTTCCCTTATAAGGTCAGCAAGAAACACAAAACCACCTTTTAAAACTCCTATAATGACAGGATTTTTATCCTTATATTCCTTTTTTAAAATTTTTGCAATTTCCTTAACCTTTTTTTTAATTTCCTTTTCCTTTAAAATTATTTCCATTTTATAACCTCAATTTTTAAATCCTTTCCCTTGATAAAAGGTTCAAAACCTTCAATCCATACAATTTTTCCCTTATATTCAAGAACTAAAATATAATCCCTTAAATAAAAAGGGACCTTTTTATTTTCAAAAAATTTTTTTAATTTTAAATCCTTTTTACCTTCAATATCAATAAGGTCACAAGGCTTTCTAAATCTTAACTTTGCTTCATTTAAAAGATACAAAGGTAAAAAACCATCCCTATCATTTTTTTCAACTTTTACCCTCACCCCTTTTATTATCTCATATTCCCCTTCTCTCAAGGGAATCTCAAAATCTGGTATTTTTTTCATAAAAAGAACATAATCTCCCTTTGAAACAAAAAATAAATCCTTTTTAATTTCAATTTTACCTCCTTTTTCAAAAATTTCTTCCATACTTAAAAGCATTCCCCTTTTTAATTCCTCCTCAAAACCAAATTCAAACAAAATATTTTTCAACAGTTCTCTTTTTTCAAAAGAAGAAACCGCTTTAATTTTTTCCCTATTTATTTTCACAAAAAAGGGAGTTTTTTCCTCAATATATTCTTTAATTTTATTCTTTATATTTTCTTCATAAAACTTACTTTCCTCAATTATTCTTATATAAAATTTTTTAAACTTTGATAGAGAAAAATTAAATTCTCTAAAAATTTCAGGAATTAAAATATGTCTTATTTTATTTCTTGTTCTTTGAAGAGTGTAATTTTCAATGTCTATGTGGTAGGAAATATCATTATCCTTTAAGATCTTTATAATTTTATCCCTTGGAGTTAGAATTAGTGGTCTTATTAATTTCTTATATTTTGGTTTTATAGGTGGATTTAAAAGAGAAAAACCCTCTCTCAAAAATCTTAAAAGAAAAGTCTCAAGGGCATCGTTTAAGGTGTGGGCTGTTGCAATTTTATTAAAACCCTCTTTTTCTGATACTTCATTAAGTAAAGTATATCTTTTAATTCTTCCTGCTTCCTCTATATTCAACTTATTATCTTTTGCAAATTTTCTTATATCCTCTTTAAATATAAAAATTTTTAAACCTAAATTAGAGGCAAACTCTCTTGCTTTTTCAGGGGACAAACTGCCTTCAAGTTTGTGAAATAAATAAAAAAGTGAAATTTCAAGAAAAAATTTTTTTTTTAAATTTAAAAGAACATAGGTTAAAAAAGTGGAATCAGGTCCACCTGAATAGGAAATTAAAATCCTATCCCGTTTTTCAATTAAATCAAAAATTTCAATTGCCTCAAAAACTTCCTCCGGAATCTCAAAATTCTCTAAGCTCTTCATCTTTTGACGCGGATACATACTTAATTTTTAAACCTGTCTCCTTTTCAATAAAAAAAAGAAATTCTCTCAAATTATTATTATTTAAATCAGGTTCAAAACCTTTAAATTCCATGTATATGGGTTTTACTTCATAAAGCTCATGAGGTAAGGCTGGAGGGAACTTTAGTGTTTTTCCATCAAACTCATACTCATTACAAACCTTTATCTTTTCCAAACCAGATAAAACATCTATTTTTGTAATTGCAAGTTCTGTTGCTCCAACTATTCTTACCGCATATCTTAAAAGAGGAAGGTCAAGCCATCCACATCTTCTTGGCCTACCTGTTGTTGCTCCGTATTCCTCTCCCTTTTCCCTTAAATATTCTCCCATTTCACCCTTTTCCTCTGTTGGAAATGGTCCTTCTCCCACCCTTGTATTATAACATTTAAAAACTCCTATTATTCTTTTTATTTTCCATGGTGCAACACCTGTTGATAAAGAAATTGACCCAGAAACTGTATGAGAGGATGTTACATAGGGATAAGTTCCAAGACAAGTATCAAGAAGAGCCCCTTGAGCGCCTTCAAAAAGCATTATTTCTCCCTTTTCTTCCATTTCCTTTATAAAAAGAATACCATCTGTTAAAAAATCCTTTATTTTTAAAAAATATTCATTATATATTTCAAAGAGCTCCTCACAGGGAATCATCGGTCTTCCAAATCTTGCACCCCTTATCTCACTTGCAAATTCCCACAATTCCTTAAATTTTTTAAAGGCTAAATCCTTGTTTTTAAACTCCCCTATTTTTAATGCCTTCCTTGCAATTAAATCTCTATAAGCAGGTCCTATTCCTTTTCCTGTTGTTCCTATTTTGTGTTCTTTTTTTTTATCCTCCTCTAAAATATCTTCCTCTTTGTGAAAGCTAAAAACAAGTGGAGTTCTTTCATCTATAAAAAGTCTCCCTTTTACAGAAATATTTTTTTTATTTAAATTTTCAATCTCATTTATAAGTGCTTCAGGATCAAGAACACACCCACAGGAGATTAAAGCTTTTTTATCTGGACAGAGTATACTTGAGGGAATCTGATGAAGAACTATTTTATCTCCATTTCTATATACAGTATGTCCTGCATTTGCTCCTCCCTGGAATCTAATCCCTATATTATACTCATTTTTAAGAGCATCTATAATTTTCCCCTTACCTTCATCTCCCCATTGAAGACCTATTATTGCAAGGAAGTTTGATTTCATGTATTTTAATTATAACTTTTTATAACTTAAAATTTAAAATATGAGTCCTGCCAGGGTAGCTCAACCGGTAGAGCATCGCATTCGTAATGCGAAGGTTGCGGGTTCAATTCCCGTCCCTGGCTTTAATAACTTCCTCTCCTGAGCTTATTTTTTACTGTTAGCGGTTTAAGAGGAATTTCCCTTTTATCCTTAACTCCTGAATATGTTCTAAAAGTTGCAGCCAGTTTCTGTAATCTCTATGAAACTCCCTTTTTAATTGTAGGAAGGGATTCAAGACCCTCTGGAAGATATTTCATTCATGCTGTGATTTCAGCAGCACTTTCAAAGGGCAAAAAGGTTCTTGACTCTAAAATTGTTCCAACTCCAACACTTGTGTATTCTGTCAAAAAGAGGGAAAAAGAATCTTCTGGTATTATTGTTACAGCCTCTCACAATCCACCTGAATGGAATGCTTTAAAATTTGTTCATCCAGAAGGGAGATTTTTATTTGAAGAGGAAATTGAAAGACTTAAAAAAGAAATCAGATTTTTTAACTGGGAAAAAACTTTTAATGTTGGAACATCTAAACCCTTTGATCCTATGGAAGAGCATATAAAGGGAATTATTGAAAATAAATATGTCTTAACTGAAATAATTAAAGAAAAGAAATTCAAAGTTGGAGTTGATACAGCTGGTGGTGCAGGATTTGAAGCTTTTCCCCTTCTTCTTAAAAAATTGGGCTGTGAAGTTTTTACAATGGATACTCAATATGGAAAATACGAAAGACCCTTTGAACTTAGTGTGGAAAATATAAAAAAATTTGGAGATTTTGTAAAAGAAAAGGACCTTGATATAGGATTTGCAATGGATGCTGATGGTGATAGACTGCAAATTGTAGCAAAAGGTGGTGAAATTTTATCAGAAGAAGAAACTCTTCCAATATGTTTATACTACTTACTTTCAAAGGAAAAAAGTGATATAGTCACAAATTTTTCAACAACAGAACATGTAGAGGATGTTGCTGAAAGATTTAATGTAAGGGTTTTGAGAACAAAAGTTGGTGAAGCAAACGTATTAAAAAAGATGATTGAAGAGGATGCAATATATGGTGGAGAGGGAAATGGCGGAGTTATAGTTAAAAATTTCAATATGACAAGGGATGCCTTCTTTGCCTCAGCTCTTATTCTTTCCTTTTTAACAGAAATGGGAGATTCAAGGGAATTCAAAAAATTGTTTAGAAAAAGAATTATGAAAAAACTTAAATTTCCAATATCAGAAAGAAAGTTACCTGAGAAAATAGAGGAATTTCTATGTAATTTAAATTCCTCTGAGGTAAATAAAGAAGATGGTATAAGAGTAAAATTTCAGGAGGGTTTTATCCACGCAAGAGTATCAAACACAGAACCTGTTCTAAGAGTAATTATGGAAGCAAAAGAAACGGAGGTAATTAAAGAATGGGAGAAAAAGATAAAGGAATTAATTTAAATTTTGCAAGGAAATATAGACCCCAAAAATTCAGTGATGTCATAGGTCAAGAAGTTATTAAAACAACTTTAAAAAATGCAATTAAGATGAATAAACTGGGAAATGAGGTTCAGGCTCTTTTGTTTGCGGGACCAAGGGGAAGCGGAAAAACATCTGTTGCAAGAATTGTCGCAAAAGCTTTAAATTGTGAAAATATAAAAGATGGTGAACCCTGTGATGAGTGTTCCTCCTGTCTTGAAATAAAAAGAGGAGCATCACTTGATGTTCTTGAAATAGACGGAGCTTCTTACAGGGGTATTCAGGAAGCAAAAAACATAATTGAGATAACTAAACTTGTTCCAACAAAAGCAAAGTATAAAGTTTTTATAATAGATGAAGTTCATATGTTTTCAAAGGATGCCTTTAATGCTCTCTTAAAAACCCTTGAAGAACCGCCAAAGAGAGTTTTTTTTATTTTTGCAACCACTGAACTTTATAGGGTCCCTGATACAATTCAATCAAGGTGCTTGATTTTTGAATTTACACCCATCCCAGAGGAAAAAATTTTTGAAAGATTAAAAGATGTTTGTGAAAAAGAAAATATAAAATATGATGAAAAGTCATTGAGATTAATTACAAAAAGTTCAGGTGGAAGCTTGAGAGATTCTTTACAGAATCTTGAAAAAGCACTTTATTTTTCAGGGGGTGTTTTAACAGAGGAAAAAACAAGAATGGTTTTAGGATTCTTACCTGAAGAAAAAATGGAGGATTTACTTTTCTTTATTTCAGAAAGAAGGGGAGAAGAACTCCTTAAATTTTTAGATGAACTTTTATTCTTTTACACTGAAAAGGACCTTTTAAGGTCTTTTCTCTTCTTTTTGGAAGATGTTTTAAAGGATATGGAAAAAAATATTTATAAAAGATATTCAAGAAATCTATCAAAAACAGACATTATAAGATTTATGCAACATATATTTGATGTTGAAAAGATAATTTATTTTATACAGGATCCGAGAATTTTAATTCTACATGCCTTTTACAAGATGCTTTATCTTCCAAGAAGTTATGAAATTGAAGAAATTCTTGAAAAGGGGGGAGCCTTTGCCCTTTTTGAAAGAAAAGAAGAAAAGGTAAAGGAGGAAACAGAAAATAAAGAAACAAAAGTTGAAGAAACTCCTTATGAAATCTTTTTACTTGAAATAGAAAATTTTAATAAACTTATTTATACTATTTTCAAAGAAAAAAGCAAAATTGAGGATAAATATATTTACTTAAAAGTAAAAGAGGGTATAGAGAGAGAAATAATAGAAAAAGAAAAAGACAAACTTGTAGAAATGATAAAAAGAATATTCGGAGAGAATTTTGAATTAAAAATTGAAGTTGAAAAGAAAGAAAAGGAAAAAACACAAGAATTGGATATAATTACTAAGTTAGAAAATGAGTTTTCCCTTTCTTTGTTAAAGGAGGAAGAAAAATGAAGGTAACTGTTTTAAATATAGAAGGTCTAAAGTTTAAAGGAATAAATGAAAAAGGGGAGGTAATAATACTTGACTCAAAGGAATCGGGTCCTTCACCCATGGAAACCCTTCTAATTGCTCTTGGGGGTTGCACTGGAATGGATGTGGTTTCAATACTTAAAAAGATGAAAGTTAATTACACTTACTTTGGAATGGAGATTGAAGGAATAAGGAGAAATGAACATCCAAGAGTTTTTGAAAAAATAAACTTAAAGTATGTTTTTAAAGGCGAAAACCTGGATTTAGAAAAAATAAAAAAGGCAATAGAACTTTCTCTTTCTAAATACTGTTCTGTAGCGAATATGCTGAATAAAGTTTCAGAAATAAATTATAAAATAGAAATAATTTAACAAAATTTTTTAAAATTATTTTTATAATTTATGAATAACCTTACTTTAACTCTTGTTTGGATTTTTTTCGGTTTCCTTTTTCTGGTTTTAATATTTATATCCGGTTCAAAAAAATGGGGTGTTTTTTCTTTCTATTCAATAATTTGTGCCTATTTTGAGTTTTATGAATTCAAAACACATTTAAATATTTTAATCTTTTTTTCACTTTCTCTTTTCACTATTTTTTTACTTAGGAAAGAACTATAAAATTTTATTTACCGTTTTTGTGAATAAGAGAAATCGCTGAGGATAAGGCTGTTGATGTAATAAGCCCAAGATTTAAAATAATTCTTGAAAAAAGATTTATAGAATTATGTTTTTTAAAAAATTTAAAAATTGATTTTCTTAAATAATGTTCAGATTTTAAGCCTAAATATCTCCTTGAACCACCATGAAAGTGCACAATTCTTATATCAGGGGCAAAAAATATTTTATATCCCTTTTCCTTCACTCTTAAACATAGGTCAATATCTTCTGCAAAAAGAAAAAATCTTTCATCAAATCCACCTACTAAATTAAAAATTTCTCTTCTTATGCTCATAAAAGCACCAACAACTCCCTCTACCTCACAGGCTTTATTTTCTTTTTCTAAATCAAGATAAAGAAACTCTCTTGTTACAGGATTATTTTTAAAAATAAAAGAACCTATTGATTTTCTTCCAAACAAAAGATACTTAAACCTGGGATACCTTCTACAACTGGGTTGAAAACTTCCATCAGGATATTCAAATCTTGGACCTAAAATTCCTAATTTTTCTTCTTTTTTAAAATATTCTTCGATTTTTTCAAAAGTCCCTTTTGGAATAACTATATCTGCATTTGAAAAAACAAGTATCTCTCCCTTTGCATATTTAGACCCAAGATTACATCCCCCTCCATAGCCAAGATTTTTTTTACTTTCAATATATTTAAACTCAGGGAAAAATTTTTTTGCCTTTTCCAGAGAATTATCTGTTGAATTATTATCAACCACAATAACCTCACTTTCAAAATTTTTAACATTTTCAAAATTTAATTTTATTGAACGTAAGGTATAGGGAAGATATTCTCCGCTATTAAAATTAACTACAATTACTGAAAATTTCATTTCTCTTCCTTATGTTTTACCTCTTTAATTTTTTCCATCTTTTCATCCATAAGACACTTCCCGTTGAATATAACACCATCTTCTACAATAAGTCCCTTACAGTAAAGTTCACCATCAAATCTTGCACTCTTTTCCAGGTGTGCTTTTCCCTCAACAGTTAATTTACCTGAAAAAATCCCCCCAATTTTTACATTTTTTGCCTTAGCTTCTTGTACTCTAACTTTTCCACTTAAGCCTATAATCAATATATCCTTTGTTTCAATGTTTCCTTCAAATTCTCCATCAATCCTTATTCCTCCTTTTGCTTTTATTTCACCTTTTAGATATGTAGTTTCACCTATATGGGTATCTACCTGTGGTGTTGGTTCTTTATTCATCTTTTATTCTAATTTTTTAAGGAATTGAACCTATTTTGACTTCTTCAAATTTTGAAAGTTCTTCAAGAATTAAATTTTTTATTTCTTCCATCCTTTCAGGAGTTTTCCCTTCAAATCTTAAAACAAGAACAGGTTGAGTATTAGAAGCTCTCACAAGACCAAAACCATCAGGAAAATTTATTCTAACTCCATCAATATCCATTATCTTATACTTCTTAGAAAACTTCTTTTTAAGTTTTTCAACAACTTTAAACTTGAACTCATCAGGACAATCAACTCTTATTTCAGGTGTTGAATAATAGTAAGGTATTTCATCAACAAGTTCTGAAACTTTTTTTCCAAAAGTATCAAGCACCTCAATAAATCTTAAAGAAGCATAAATTGCATCATCAAAACCAAAAAATCTATCATTGAAGAAAAGGTGCCCTGACATCTCACCGGCAATGGGAGCATTTTCCTCCCTTAATTTTGCCTTTATTAGAGAATGCCCTGTTTTCCAGATAATAGGCTCTCCACCTAATTTTTTAATATACTCATAAACCCCCTGAGAACATTTAACATCAAATATAATTTTACTGCCTCTTCTTTCCTCAAGAACCTTCTTTGAAAGAATAGCAAGGATTTTATCTCCATAAATTATTCTCAATTTCTCATCAATCACTCCAAATCTATCACCATCACCGTCAAAGCCAAAACCTGCTGTAAAATTCTTTTCCTCCCTCATAAATTTTTTAAGGTCTTCCATATACTTTTCCACAGTAGGGTCAGGAAGATGATTTGGAAAATTGCCATCCGGCTCCATATAAATTCCCTTAAAACTTATTTTAAATTCCTTATAGAGCTTTTCAATTACAGGCCCACAGGTTCCGTTACCAGGGTCAACGAGAATTCTATATTTCTCAGGATCCCATATTCTAACTCTTTCCTTTATTTCCTTAATATATTCATAAACTATATCTTCTCTTATCCATCTTTTACCATGGCCCTCTGAATATTCCCCCTTTTCAATTATTTCTCTTATTTTTTGAATTTCCTTACCATAGATTGTTTCTTTTCCACACATTATTTTTATACCGTTAAATTCCTTTGGATTATGACTTCCTGTAATTTCAATTCCCCCATCAAGACCGAATTTAAAAACTGAAAAATATAAAAGGGGTGTTGGAACCATACCTATATCAATGACATTTAAACCAGATTTCAAAAAAGCATCAAGAAGAACTTCATGTATTCTTGGAGAAGAAAGTCTTGCATCTCTTCCAAGAGATATAGTTTTACCACCTTTAGAGATTATATAACTTGCAATCGCCTTACCTATGTGCCAGATATTCTCATCCTTTAAATCTTCATCAGCAATACCTCTTATATCATATTCCCGGAAAATAAAGGGATTTATTTTCATAGATTTATTTTAAAATAAAAAACCATAAAAAGAAAAATTAAAAGGAGTTTATATTAAAATATAAATTATGGAAAAAATTCTTGTAATTGGAAGCGGTGCAAGGGAACATGCTCTTTCTTACTCACTTATTAAAAAGGGATACGATGTCTATGTGATCCCTGGAAATGATGGAATGAAGGAAGGTATGAAAATTTTTCCTCAAATTAAGATTGACTTCGAAAAAATTAAAGAATTTTTAGAAAGGGAAAAAATAAAATATGTTTTAGTTGGACCTGAAGAGCCTCTTGTAAAGGGTATCAAGGATTATCTCAAAGATACTGCCTTTGTATACGGACCATCAAAAAAAGAAGCACTCTTAGAAGGGGAAAAAACTTTTGCCAAAGAATTTATGGCTGAATACGGAATACCAACTGCTAATTTTGAAATTTTTGATGAATCCTCCAAAGCACATAAGTATATTGAAAAAAGGAAAGCACCTCTTGTAGTAAAAGCAAGTGGTCTTGCACTCGGAAAAGGAAGCATTGTATGTAAAAATGAGGAAGAAGCCCATGAAGCAGTTAAAAAAATTATGGAGGAAAAAGTCTTCGGAGAAGCAGGAAATTTATGTGTAATAGAGGATTTTCTTGAAGGAATTGAAATTTCTCTTATTATTTCAGTAAGCGGTGATGAATATTTAAGTTTTATTCCTTCCCAGGATCACAAGAGAGTATTTGATAATGACGAGGGTCCAAATACAGGTGGTATGGGAGCCTATGCACCTTGCCCCTTTGTGAAAGAGTCCCTATTAGAAGAAATTGAGGAAAAGATTATTAAAAGAACTATTAAGGGAATGGTTAATAGAGGATTTGAATATCAGGGCTTTCTTTATTTTGGACTTATGCTTACAGAAAAGGGTCCTTATGTTCTTGAATATAATGTGAGAATGGGGGATCCAGAGGGAGAAGTTCTTCTATATCTTCTTGACACAGATCTATTTGAAATTATGGAGCTTACAAGAGAATTTAAAGTTGGTAAATTAAAAAAACTTAGATTCAGGGAAGGTTACGCTACTTATGTGGTTCTTGCCTCAAAAGGTTATCCAGGGGAATATGAAAAGGGTAAATTGATAGAAGGATGGGAAAAAGTTGACTCCGAAGATAGAAAGGTTTTTTTTGCTGGTGTAAAAGAAATTGATGGAAAACTTTACACTAACGGAGGAAGGGTTATGGGAGTTTTAGGTTATGGGAAAAATCTTTTAGAATCAATTGAAAAAGCTTATGAAGGAGTAAATTTTGTAAATTTTGAAGGTATGCATTACAGGAAGGATATAGGCAAAAAGGGTTTAATTCCCTTTTAAATTTAAAAGGAGTTTAAAATGGATAAAAAAATTTTAAAAGCCTTAAATGACCAGATGATGAGGGAATTTTTTTCCTCCTATCTTTACCTTTCAATGGCTGCCTGGTTTGAAAAAGAAAACCTAAAAGGCTTTTCTAAATGGATGAAGATTCAGGCATGGGAAGAGCTTGGTCATGCAATGAAGTTTTTTGAATTCATAACAGATAGAGGAGAAAAACCTGAACTTGAAAAACTGGAAAAACCAAAATCAGAATGGAATTCACCTAAAGAAGCTTTTGAAGATGCTTATGAGCATGAGAAATTTATAACAAAAAATATACATGAACTTTATAAATTGGCCGAAGAACTCAATGACTACCCCACAAAAATTTTCTTACATTGGTTCATAGAAGAACAAGTAGAGGAAGAAAATCAAACTTTCACAATTCTTGACACTCTTAAAAAAATAGAAAAATCAACATCAGATTTATATCATCTTGACCACAGGCTTTCAAAAAGGGAATTTGAAAAACTGGATTTGAAAATGGAATAAAGATTAATGAAAAAAAGGAGATGGTTTTTAAAGACAGATAGAATTCCTTCAAAGGAAAATTTACTTAATTTTTTACTTGAAATAAGAGGAATAGAGGATAAGGAAAGTTTTTTAAATCCTGAACTTTCCTATATATACTCACATTTTAAATTAAAAGGGGTTCATGAATCAGCAATAAGGTTAAAAGAAGCAATAGAAAAAAATGAAAAAATAGGTCTTTATTTAGATTATGATGTAGATGGAATAACAGGTGGAGCGCTTTTATATAGAAATCTAAAAAAATTGGGGGTAGAACCAGAAGTAAAACTTCCGAACCGTTTAAAAGAGGGCTACGGTATTCAAATTGAAGGTTTAAAGGAATTAAAAGATAAAGGCACAAAACTCGTTATTACCGTTGATTCAGGAATAAGAGCTTTTGAAGCAGCAGAATGGGCTTTTAAAAATGGGATTGATCTTATTATTACTGATCACCATGTTCCTTCAAAAGAACTTCCTCCTGCCTTTTCAATAATAAATCCACATATTAATTATCCTTTTAAGTATCTTTCAGGTGTTGGAGTTGTATTTAAATTTTTACTTTATTTTAATGAGATTATGGGAAAGGATATAAAAGAACTTTTATGGGACCTTGATCTTGTTGCTCTTGGAACAGTTGCTGATATTGTTCCACTTATATCTGAAAACAGAGTTTTTACTTATCTTGGAATTAAAATATTAGAAAAATCAAAAAAGTTAGGAATTAGGGCACTAAAAAAAATTTCTGGAAGAGAAGAAAATTTAAGAACAAGGGATATTGCCTTTATCCTTGCTCCAAGATTAAATTCAGCAGGAAGAATAAGTGATGCAATTTTATCATTTAAACTCCTTGTCTCTAAAGAAAGAGAAGAGGTTATAGAAATAGCAAGGAAACTCGAAAAACTGAATAAAGAAAGACAGAAGGAACAGGAGAGAATATTGAAAGAAGTTATTTCAATTATTGAGAAAGAAGAAAAAAATAAAGATTACTTTATTGTAGTAAAAGGTAAAGATTTTCATCCAGGTGTAATAGGAATTGTATCATCAAAAATTACTGAAAAATATTCAAGACCTTCAATTGTTTTCACAGAGGAGGGAGATATTTTAAGAGGATCTGCAAGGGGGATAAAAAATTTAAATCTTATGGAAATACTTGATAAACTGAGTGACATAATTATTGAATACGGTGGACACAAAAGTGCTGCAGGTCTTAAGATATATAAAAAAGATTATGAAAAATTTGAAGAAAGAATAAATACAATAACTTCCCTTTTAGTTAAAGAAGAAGATTTAGAACCTGAAATTGAAATTGATGCAAAATTTCCTATAGAGGAATGGGATATAAATCTTTATAAAGAAGTTATAGAAAAACTTGAACCCTTTGGTGAAGGTAATCAAAAACCAGTTTTTCTTGAAGAAGAAGTTTTCTGCATGGGGGACATCAAACTTAGAAAAAATGAACATCTTGATTTTTACATAGGCAAAAATGGAAAATTTTTCAGAGCCTTTGTTCCTGAAAGACCTGATGTTTATAATAGAATAATATCAGGTAAAACAAAAATTTCTGTTATCTATACACCTGAAATTGATTATTATTCAAAAAAGAGAAATTTATCCTTTAAAATTTTAGATCTTGATATTAAAGATGAAAGATTTTAAAAACAAAAATTTTTTAATAACAGGTGCTTCCTCAGGTCTTGGAAAAGCACTTGCTTATAAAATTGCAAAAGAAGGCGGTAATATTTTAATTGGTTCAAGGAAAAGAGAAATTCTTGAAAATATTAAAGATGAAATTCTTTCAAAATTCAATGTTAAGGTAATAACCACTTTTTTAGATGTTACCGATAAAAACAGTGTTAAAAATTTTATTTTTGTAGCACTGGAAAGTTTTGACAGTATAGATTGTCTTATAAACAATGCTGGAATGGGTTTATATTCAAAAATTGAAGATGTAACAGATGAAGATTTTCAAAAATTATTTGACCTTAATGTTAAAGGAGTTTTTCTTTTAACAAGAGAAGTTATTCCCTACATGAAAAAACAGGGGAAAGGAATTATTGTAAATGTTTCCTCCCTTGCCGGATATGTAGGAACTCCCTATATGAGCATATATGCAGCAACAAAATTTGCAGTTCGCGGTTTTACTGATTCTTTAAGAAGGGAATTAAAACCTTTTAGGATTAAAGTTATTGGTGTTTATCCTGGTCCCTTTGAATCAGACTTTTTTAAAAATGCAATAAATAAAATTGGAGCCCAGAATGTTTCAAAAAATAAATTGATGTGGTCTAACTCAGAAAAAGTTGCAGAAAAAATTATAGAAGGTATTAAAAAAGGCAAAAAGAATATATACATAAAACCCCTCTGGAAAGTAATTGCTAAAATGCATGATAATATTCCCTTTTTATTTGACCTTTTCCTTTCCTCAAATAAATATTATAAAAATTTTGAAAATTAATATCTTCTTAAGTAAATAACTGTTCCATCAGGAAACTTTTTTGTAAAGGGAAACTCTTTTTTTAAATAATCTTCATAATCCCTGAAACTGTATTTCATATAAAAGAGTCTATAAACTCCTTGAAAGATAATTATTCCATCGACAGGAATAAGTTTAAATAAATAATCATAATCTTCAAAATATGTTAGAGGGAATATACATGTTCTTCCAGTGTAAAAACCTATAAGAGCATCAGCATTACTTATTAAAAATTTATCTTGAGGTGTTAGAGATTCAATTTCTTTTAAAACTTTTTCACTTAAAAGGAAACTTTCATTTCTTTTTATACAATCCTTAATGATATTTTTATTTTCATGAATTATAAGAATTAAAGTAAAAATTACAAAAAATTTAAAAAAGCTTTTAAAATTATTTAAAAAAGATATAGAAAAAAGAATTATAAGAGGTGAAAGATAAAGTAGAAAGCGATGTTCAGGATTTATAAATCCAAGTATAGGTGCAAATATTAAAAGAGATAATATTAGAAAAGTTTTTAAGTTTTTTAAATTTTCATCAGAACTTTTAAACAAAAAGGCAAAAGGAAAAAGATAAAAGGGTGTTAATTTATCAAGGTTTTTTAAATAAAAAAAGAATGAATCAATTTTATTTTCAATAAAAGAAGAAAATCTTATATTCAAAGAAGTTTTATAGGGTATATTTGCAAATTCAAATCCATAAAGAGAATAAAAACCGAGATTAAAAAAGGGATTACCTGTTATTTTATAAATTCTTATAAGCCAGGGTAAAAGCGGTAAAAAAACTGAAATAAGAAAAATAATTATGTTTTTAATACTTACCTTATTTCTATAAAAAATAAAGAAAACAGGGAAAAGAAATAAAAGGGAAATATAATATCTTGTCAGAATAAAAAGAGAAAGAAAAAAACCTGATAATAAAAAATCTTTTAAATTTTCACCTTTAAATAAAAAAATTAAAAATAAAAAAAATAAAGAAACAGCAAAAGGTTCTGATAATCCTTTAAAAGTTAAATCAAGATAAATTGGGTTTAACATAAAAAAAATAAGTGTTAAAATTTTAATACTATCTTCTAATTTAAAAATATCAAGAAAAATTAAAAGAAATATTCCTGAAATTATATAAAATAAAAAACTTGTTAAAAGAATAGTTTTATCACTTATTCCAAAAATTTTGAAAAAAATTGAGATTGAAAGGGGATAAAGTGGCATTCTTAAAATTGATGGAACCGGTATTTTCCTTGAAAAATCAAAAGCAAGTTGAAGGGCATAAATGTTATTTACAAAAAAATTCTTTTTTAAAACTAAATTTTTTGCAATGTTAGCATACTCATAGCTATCACTTGTTAAATGAAATGTTGAATGGGGATATTTTTCTATAAAGATTATTCCTGATAAAAATAAAACAAAAAGAAAAATTATAGATAATTTATTTTTCTTTAAGAATTGAATCATAGGCGTATAGAGAGGCACCATACATACCTGCTTTATCCTTTAGATCAGCCATTTCAATTTTTATATTCAAAAGATAATGGGGAACCCTTAAAGAATACTCTTCAAGAATAAAGGGATAAAAAATTTCAAAAGCATTTGAAATCCCTCCGCCTATTATAAATTTTTGTGGTGAAAATACCTTTGCAAAATCAGATAGTGCTATTCCAAGTGCCCATCCTAAATTTTTAAAACATTCAATTGCTAAAGTATCCCCCTTTTTTGCCATTTCATAAACTGCTTCAGGTTCTACTTTTAAAGGATTTCTTGTTAAAATATGTTCAACTCCCTCCTTCTTTTTCTTATAAAGAAAATTCCTTATTCCTGTTTTTGAAGCAAAAGCTTCAAGACAACCCCTATTTCCACAGTTACATATAGGTCCATCAGGGTCAACAGTTACATGTCCAAATTCTGCTCCAAGATTTTTATAACCCCTGAACAACTTCCCCTCAATGAAAACTGCTCCTCCAACACCTGTTCCAAGAGTTAAAAATATGAAGCATTCAAGACCCTTTGCTTTTCCAAGTCTCCATTCCCCATAGGCATTCATATGACAGTCATTATCAAAAAAAACTTTTTTCACTTTCAATCTATCTGTTATAACTTCATCAAGATTTTTTCCGAATAAGAAGGGAAGATTTGGAGCAAATCTTAAAATGTTACCTTCTTCAATAACACCTGGAATTCCAAAACCGATAGCTTTTAATCCTTCAATTTTATTTAAAAATTCAATTATTTCTTTTAAAAAATCTTCTTCAGGATTTATTTCAAATACCTTTTCATCAAAGAATTTTTCGCCATCATATAAACAAAATTTCACTCTTGTTCCACCTATGTCGCAACCAGCCACTTTTATTTTCATTTCAATTATTATAAAGCATATCATTATTCTTATGGAAAAAATAATATTTGACCTTCACCAAGATTTACTTGAACCACTGCTTAAGAAAGATAATTTTGAAAAAGATTTTTTCAAGTTTAATGTTATATCTGTATTTACTCCTCTTATATGGAAGGATAAAAAATTTGTTGAAACTCTTGACATTTATAAGGCTTTAAGAACAATTGAAACATATAGGGAATTTGCTGAAAAAAATGGTTTAATTATTATTGAGAAAAAAGAGGATTTAAAAAGGGTTTTAAATTCCGATAAAAAGGGATTTATCCTTGAAATTGAAGGATGTTCTTTTATACTTGATAAATATATTTTAAAGGCATTTATCAATCTCGGTGTTAGAATTTTTACACTAACATGGAACTTTTCCAATCACATAGCATCCTCCTGTGCTGAAAAAAATGATTTTGGTCTGACGAATTTTGGAAGGGAAATTGTTGAAGAGATAGTTTCAAATAAATGTATAATTGATCTTGCCCATTCTGGAAGAAAAACCTTTTATGATGTTTATAAATTAAAAATTCCTTTTATTGTTTCCCATACTGGAATCCTTAATAAGCCAAAAACAAAGAGAAATATTTCTTTTGAAGAAATGAAAAGGATTAAAAAGAGGAGAGGAATTGTGGGTATTGGTCTTGGTAACATTTTTTTTGAAAGGAGAATTAATAAAAAAGAAGTTTTAAAGGAAATAAAAAAGTTAATAAAAAAATATCCCGAAAATATTGCCCTCGGCTCTGATTTATTCGGTTTATCAGAAAAACATATAATTGAGGGTTTATATTCTTATAAGGAAATAAAAGAAGCCTTGGAAGAATTTCCTGAAAATTTTTTATATTTAAATGCTTATAAATTTTTTGAAGAAAATTTACCTTAAAAATGGTTGATACACTATTTCTAACAATTGCCTTAATGGGAGACCTTGTGCTCGGTAATGTTTTGAAAGATAGAATTCCCCCTGATTCTGGATTTATTCTTTTTAAAAATGTTAAAAATTTTATAGAAGAATCTGATTTATCCTTTGCAAATTTTGAAGGAGTATTTAATATTGATGTAATAGATAGAAATAAAGAATATAGATTCCTTTTTCCTTTAAGTTCATTAAAGGGGCTAAAAAAAAGTGGAATAAAGGGATTTTCAATTGCAAATAATCATATCTATGATGGAGGGGAAAAGGCAGCAAAAAAAACTTATGAAATTTTAAAAAAGGAAGGTTTCATAGTTTCAGGTTTAAAAGGAACCTTTGATACTTTTAGAATTAAAAATTTAAAAGTGGGTTTTATTGCCTATTCAGTTTATGATTATACGAACAATTTATTAAAGGAAGATGATTTAAAGTTAGCAGAAGTTTTAGCAAAAAAAACTGATATTTTAATTGTATCGATACATGCAGGAGCAGAAGGTGATTCTGCAATGCATGTAAAAGATAAGTTTGAATACTTTTATGGTGAAAAAAGGGGGAATGTAAAAAAATTAGCAAGGTATTTAGTTGATATAGGTTCTGATATAGTATTTGGTCATGGTCCACATGTTATAAGGGGTATTGAGATTTATAAGGAAAGAATAATTGCTTATTCACTTTCTAATTTTGCCTGTTTCTGGGGATTAAACCTTGATTATCCGAGAAATATATCATTTATATTAAAAGTGAAAGTAAATTCAACTGGAGAATTTATTGAGGGGGAGATAGTTCCATTAGTATTAATTCCACCTGGTATACCTGAATATGATGAAAAAGAAGAAGCGTTAAAAATTTTACAGAAACTCATTAGGGAAGATGAACTTAAAAATGTAAAGATAGAGGGGAAAAAAATTTTAAGGTAAAAAATTTATTAAAATTTGTGTGGTTTACTTATATTGAATTTTATAGTTAAATAGGAGTATAAGAAGTGCTCCTACAAAGTGTTCCTCATAAAATCTCTGGCATTTTCACTTGTTAAAGATTTATAAGCAAAAGCAAAACAAAATTTGTTTTTAAATTAGCCACAAATAAAATATATCTTTTTAAAGTAATTTCTTTAATTTTCCTCTTTTATCATTTTTATCATTTTCTTTTTTTCATATCTTAGTTTAATGTGTTTAGTCAACTTTTCAAACTATATAATATATTTTTAAATTTTTCAGTTTATGATTGAAATTTGTAAAAATATTTTAAAAACTTTATAATATTTTATATTATAGATATAAGAAAGATTTACTATGAAACGTAAAATTAAATATAAATCAAACCGAGAAAAAATTTTAATTAATCAAAATATAAAAAATGGGTATGTTAAAGATTTAGGAATGGGAACTTATATTTCGGCAGAAAAAAAGCGAAGAGAATTTGGTGCACATCTTACCTCCATAGACATTTTTAGAAAATTTATTCTTCCAGAGATTAAAGATATTCTCTATAACCATAGTTGGATAGACCTATTTGCTGGCGAAGGTAACCTAATTTTACCTATATTAGAAGTAATTCCTGAAGATAAAAGAGTAGAATTCTTTAAAGAACATATCCTTCTTTTTGATATACAGAAAGAAATGGTTGAGAAGGCTATTGAAAAGGCACTAAGTTATGGGATTCCTTATAAGATAGCGAAAGAAAATATTCAACTAAGGGATACTTTACAAAACTATCCAGACTTTAAACATTTAAAACATCCCCCTTATCATATAACCAATCCCCCTTATCTTTATTTAGGATATATTGTCAAACATTCTGACAGAAATTTGACATATTTTTGTGGTCCTAATGAAGGCTATCAAGACTTGTATCAAATTGCTCTTATTAATGATTTAAGACACAATATAGAAAAAATGATTTATATAATCCCTACTAATTTTTTATTTGGTTTTTCTGTATCTAATAAAATTAGAAGAGATTTTCTTCCTTTTTATGATATCAAAAAAGCAATTATTTTTGAGAGAAAAATCTTTGAGTTTACAGGAACTAATGTTTGTATATGTTTTTTTGAAAGAAAACAAAAGCCATCCCAAGAACCAATCATTTTTAAAGCTTTAAAGATAAACAACAAAACCATAGAAAAAGAATATAAGCTATTGCCTAAGAATTTTTACAGAGCCGGGAGCGAATTTGATGAATTTGTCTCTTCTTTCAAATCTTCTTCACCATTAAAAATTAAATTTTATTTAACATTAGAAGAAGTTAAAAAAAATAAAGGTCCATACCAAGTTAAACTATTGGATGTAAATACTTTTTCTAATGGCTATTATAAAGTTAATACTTACTCGGTTAATGAAAGACTTTATAAAAAATTACAACAGAATCCTTTATTTGTAAGAACTCTAGATACCGGAAGCTGGGAAGGTAGAGCCGGAATTTATAATGTTAAAGAAACATTTGGAGTTGATGGGATAGTGGTGACAAAAGAAAAATACCGAACCCATCCAATTCAGATTTTTATAACCCCAGAACTTTCTTTTGATGATTTATCTTTATTAAAAAATTATTTTAATTTAGCACTTGAGTATTTTAGAGATATTACAGACAGTGAGTTCTTGACTACTTTTAAATATTCTGATTCTGATTATGTCCGGAAATATTTAGGATTATCTCAAGCGAAAAAATTATTAGAAACCTTCCCTGTTCATTTAATGTTTCCTAAAACTAAAGAGATATTAAGAATTTTAATAGAGCAAAAAAATATGGAAGGAATAAAAGATATTCTATTAAGTTTAAAAGAAAAATTTGGAAACCAATCAGCACTTTTTTGAATAGTGATAATTATGAATAAGTGGGTACAAAAAAGTATAAAATTGGCAAAGAGTGAGTTTTATTTAGATAAATTATTGAAAATATATCCTCCAGAAGAAATCAGCAGAGAGAAAGCCCTTAGCGAACAGCAGTATCAATTGTTAAAACGACTTTTTAAAGAAAAAAATTGTAAAGATTTAGTTAAAGAATTAATCCATTTGAAAAAACAGGGGTTTAAATTTCCTATTGAAAATCCGTATGTGAGTTTTCTAACTCATTATGAAGAAGCAATTGATAAAAACCCAAAAACTATTAGAAAAATTTGTGATAAATTGTTTGAAATGAATTTTAATGAATTAAAAGAAAAATTAGAAGCACCTAAAAAACCTAGTAGAAGGATAGGACCAATGTTTAAGATTTGGCTTAAAGAAAAGTTTGATTTCTTAGACATTAATGAATTTAGAAAAACACCCGGTATTGTATTTCTAAATGGGGGCGATAAATTCTTAAAGGAATATGCAACAAGAGAATTGAAATGTAAATTTAGAGAATTAAGCAAAGGATTGGATTTTGTAGCAAAGATTAATAATAAATACATAATAGGCACTGCTAAATTTATCACCGATTTTGGCGGTTCCCAAGATAATCAATTTAAAGAAGCAGTGAGTTTGGTAAAAGAAACTCTGTGTCCTTATAATGTAGTCAAGGTTGCTGTAATAGATGGTGTAGCATGGTTAGGTGGAGAAATGAAATTAACACTTGAAAAACTCAAAAATAATGAGTTTTGTTTTAGTGCACTATTATTAGAGGAATTCATAAAAAACCAACTATAATACAAATTTCCTTTATTTTTCTCTTTTTATCAATTTTTTACGTTTTTACTTTTTTCTCACCAATTTATTAACTTTTATTTTTAAAAAACCATTATGTATTTTAATTTTAAAAAGTTTAAATTAATTAACTCTTCAAAAAACTTATAAAAAAGCCCCCTTCTTCTTTCAGGCGGTCTAATTTCCTTTGGTTTTTCTTTTATTCCAGCAAGTTTTCCAGCTAATAGAAGAGCATCCTCATAGGTTCCAAGTGTATCAATAAGTCCCAATTTTTTAGCCTGTCTTCCTGTGAATATTTTACCCTCTGCCCATTCCTTTAAATTTAAAGTATCAAGATTCCTCCTTATTGCAACTTCTTTAAAAAATTGCCTGTATACATCATCAAGTAAATCTTCAAGATATTTCTTTTCTTCTTCTGAAATATCCCTGAAGGGTGAACCAACATCCTTAAACTTTCCCTTCTTAAAAACCCTAAACTTTATTCCTATTTTTTCCAAAAGTTCATAAAAGGATGGAAACTCTGCTATAACACCAATTGAACCTGTTATTGCACCAGGAGCAGCCATTATCTTATCAGCAGAAATTGCAACATAATAACCTCCTGAAGCACCAACTGCTGAAATATAAGCCAAAACAGGAACATTTTTCTCTTCTTTAAATTTTTTTATAGAATAGTATATTTCCTGTGACGCAACTACACCTCCACCAGGAGAATTTATGTAAATAAGCAAAGCCTTAACATCTTTTCTTTTTTTAAGATAATCGAGGTTTTTTCTGTATGTTTTGGAATCAATAAGAACATCCTTAACTTCAAGTATTCCAACTCCTCCTTTAACTATTTCCTTCTTCTGGGTTTTTATTGAAAGAAAGGAAAGTATATATATTAAAATGATAAACACAGAAAATAAAATTACTATTAAAATTCTTTTGTTCATATTTAAATTTTAAGGCAAAATTTTTAATAAATCCATTATAATAAAATTATGATTTTCTTATTTATTTTTCTTCAACCAATATTATCTGAAGTATTAAATGATGCACCTGGAAGTGAAACTCAAAGTGGAAGGAGAAATGAATGGATTGAAGTTTATAATCCAGGTCCTGATACCCTTGATTTATCCCTTTACGGAATTACAGATTTTGATGAACCAATTGATTCAATTGTTGCTTGGACTGATTCATTAATTTTGAGATTTCATCCAGGAGTTATATTCGGCAAAACAAAATTGCCCCCATTAAGGTTTGGTGTTATTCTTGACCCTGACTATACAGATACCTTAAACACAGAATACCCTCAACCTTATAGAATTGACCCTGGAACTTATATATTTAAAATAAGTGATAAGGATATAGGAAATAATGGAAGCGGACTTGCACTTACTGACCCCATAGCAATCTTTGAACTTTCAAATCCTTCAATTTATGTTTCCACATTTGGTATAAACGGGGTCCCTTTTACAAGCGGTCACGACGGAATATCAATTGAAAGAATTATACTGGAAGGACCCGATTCTACTTATAACTGGGGAAAGTCAACTGATCCAACAAAATCTACACCAGGTAGATTTAATTCAGTTTCACCTGGATTTGACCTTACTTTTAAAAGGGTTTATGTTAAACCTACTTTTATAAAAATTAACGAAAATTTTTCTGTTTATTTTCTTATAAAAAACGCTGGAACTCTTACCTATTCAGGTAATATAGGGGGTTATATTAAAATTTTAAATACTAAAAATTTTGAGCTTGATACAACAATTAAAGGTGGTGATTCTGTTTTATATTCCATAACTACACAGGAATCTAAAAGGGGAATTTTTAATCTTGAATTAAAAATTAATCCAGTGCTAAATGAAAAGGATACATTTAATAACACTTCAAGTTTCAAAGTAATAATTGATACACATTTAATTTACATAACTGAAATATTTTATAATGGTTCTCCAGAATGGATTGAAATAAAAACAAATTCAAGGGATACAGTTTTTTTAAATAATTTCATTTTAATGGATGAAACAAAAAAAACCTGTTTGATAAATAACATAAAGATACCTGGTGATACCTATGCTATTTTCACATCAGATACACTAAGTTTTTATGGAGTTTATGGTAAAATCCCTTTTACCTTTCAATTATCAAACTTTCCTGCTTTTAACAATGATGGTGATTTAGTCTTTATCACAGATAATTTAAAGGAGAGAATTGATTCTGTCAGATATTATCCTGATTGGGGAGGAAGTTACGGAATATCCCTTGAAAGGTATTCCTTTGGAACTTCCTGGTTAAAGGAAAACTGGGGTTCATCACAGGATCCAAAGGGTGCAACACCTGGAAGAGGTCCCTATAAAATTGAAATGGGGGAAAATAAATTGATTTTAAAGGGAAGAAGGTTTACTCCAAATAATGATGGAAAGGATGAGGAAATTGAAATATGGATTTCTCCATCCAAGGAATTATCATCCCTTTATTTATACGATTCTGCTGGATTTTTAAAACATACATTCTTTGAAAATCAAGTTATAAATTTCCCAAAACTTATTAAATTAACAAAAAATAATATAGGGCTTAAAAAGGGACTTTATATTGTTGTTTTAAAACAGGGTAATAAAATTTATAAAAATACTTTCGTTTACTTTGAATAGTAAAAAGTATCTTTTAATTGAGGGTTCTCATCCTTTAACAGGAGAAGTAGAAATTCAGGGTGCAAAGAATTCTGCCTTACCTCTTTTTGCCTCAATGCTTGTAATGGATGGAAAAACAAGGTTTACTAAAATTCCAGTTGTTGATGATGTTAAAACAATGATCTCCCTTTTATCACATCTTGGGTTAAATATAAATATTGATAAAAAGAACAAATGTGTGGAAATTGAAAATAAAGGAATTAAAGATGTGTCAGCACCTATTTCCTTTATTCAGAAAATGAGGGCTTCAATATATGTCTTAGGACCTCTTCTTGTAATGGAAGGTAAAGCAAAAGTTGGGATTCCTGGAGGATGTTCCTTTGGACCAAGACCTATAAACTTTCATTTAGAGGCTTTAAAAAAAATGGGGGCAAAAATTGATATAGAGGGAGGATTTATAATTGCAAGAGCAAATAAACTTAAAGGAACAAAAATAAAATTTAAAAGAGTAAGTGTGGGAGCAACTGCTCATATTGCAATAACAGCTTCAAGAATTGAAGAAGAGACTATTCTTGAAAATATATCTCTTGAACCAGAAGTTATTCATCTTTTTGATTTTTTAAAAAGCTGCGGTGTAAAAATTGAGATTGAGGGAAGAAGAGCAATTATAAAGGGAAATAGTAATTTAAAACCACCTTTAAATTTTGAAAACATACCAGATAGAATAGAAGCAGGAACTTATATGATGTTTGTTTCAGGAACAGGTGGTGAAATCATTTTAAAACCAAACCCTTCTAAATATCTTGAAAGTGTTATAAGGGTATTAAGAAAAATGGGAGTTTATATAGAAGATAAAGGTGATTTTCTTTATTTAAAAAGAGAAAAAGATTTAAATTCTTGTAACATAACAACATCACCCTATCCTGGTTATCCAACAGATTTACAGCCCCAAATTGTTGCTCTTTTAACACAGGCAACAGGTAAAAGCCTTGTAAAAGAGAGAATTTATCCTGAGAGGTTTGGTTATGTTGGAGAGCTTATAAAAATGGGTGCTGATATTGAAGTGGGACATGGTTATGCAAAAATAGAAGGGAAAACCAGATTAAAAGGCGCTCCTCTTTTTGCACCTGACATAAGAGCAGGAGCAGGTTTAATACTTGCAAGTCTTGTAGCAGAAGGTAAATCTCAGGTTATTGGAATAGAAAATATAAAAAGAGGATATGAGAAAATTGATAAAAAACTGAAAAAATTGGGAGCACGGGTTGAAATTAGAGAGTGATTTTTAAAGAATATAGATTATGGAATGGAAAATCAATTATATAAAGCCTTATAAATTTCAAGAAGAATATATTCCTTTCATTTTAATAATTTCTTTACCCCTCACGATCTTAATCATATATATAATTTTCGCAAAATTTGAAATTGGAGCCCCTTTTTTAATCATTTTTCTTTTTATAATTTTTTTCCTTTTTTTAGATCTTTTGGTTTTTTTTAATCTAATACAGAAAAAGAAAGCTTTAAAATGGTTTGACGATTTTTTTAAAAATATAAAAAAAATAGAAACAGAAGAAAAAGATAAAAAACTTTTGATTAAACTTATTTTAAATAAACCTATTAACAAATTAAAACTAAAAAGTGGTGAAATTTTCGTAGAAAGATACATTATTTCTTCAGGTAAATCTTCACATATTGTAACAAAATACAGAATTAATGAACATAAAAAATATGAATTTAATAACACTTCTCAAATTGAATTTGAAATTGAAAGAAGAAAAGTTTTAGGCTGTTTAGAAAAAGAAAAGGGTTTTATAGAAGGTTCAGGAATTGTTTTGGAGGGAATTTTTAAAAAGAAATTTATAATTTTATTTTCTGATGATACTTTAAAAGAAAAATTTAGACTAAGAGAAAATATCTTGACACTTTATAACGGGGTTAGGGCTTATCTTGAAGTACTTTCTATAACTGAAAGAGAAATAAAAATGTATTTATCAATAACTAATAAAGAAAAAGCAAGAAGCTTTAAAGTTGAGATAGAATGGGTAAATAAAGTGAATATAAGGAATCCTTACATAGTTAGAGAACTAATTTCAAGAAATGAAGATGTAGGAAGTTATGAAATAAATTACAAATTATTTGAGAAAGATGATAAAAATATCTATATCTTTCCTGAATTTTATTTTCCTGAAAAAATAAAACTATTAAAAATAGCAAAAAGTAAAAATTTTAAAATTTTTTTAAAATTATCCGCAGATTTTCCTCTTTTACCAGATAAGACTATTAAAACAGAAATTACATTTGAATAATTTTTAATATTTTTCAGTAGGAGCCCATAAGATTCCAAAAACAAAACTTATACCTTGATCATTTATTTTGTTGAAAATTATTGTATATCTTGAATTAAATATCAAATTAAAATCATATTTACGAAAGAATAAAATTCCTCCTCCAAGAACAAAACCAAAACCGTCCCTCTCGCTTGACCAGAAGTCATGAACACTTTCCTTTTTCGTTGGTCCGAAACCAAAAAGAACACCACCCTGGACAAAGGGAGAAAAATTTGATTGATAGAAAAAATAGTTAACAGGAACAATCATCTGGATACCTCTGTAAGAAATTTCAAATCTAAAATCAAAATCAACTGTTAGGACATTTGTCATAAAGTAAGTAAAAACAAAATCAAGATTAAAAGCCCTTTGAGGCTGTGGCTCTGCAAACTGTTCTCCTGTTTTCTTTATGATATCTTCTGTGTGTTCCTTTCTATAAGAATTTTTTCCTACAAAGTAATTATATCCAATTTTTACACTCGGAGCTAACCTTGCCTTTCTTCTCCAGCCCCCCTCTTCCTCAAGAGCAACCTCCTCTGCCTGTTTTCCCAAAACAAAAGATTTTGCAAGAAGTTTAATGGCAACATCTATATTTTCGAGAGATTCAAGAGGATATTGAGTAAAATAAAATACTTCTCCATTTGATACCTGAACAGCTTTTAAATCAAAAAAATATTTATCAAATTCAAGTGCATTAATGGAGCCAAAAATAACAATTTGAGCATCCTTTTCTTTACCCTTTTCAATCGCACATTCAACATCCTCACAAATCTCAGTGCCTTCTATAACCTGATATTTACCCAATTTTGCGATCTCACCTGCAAACAGTTTTGTTAAGACTTTATTTTTTGTAGGTTCAATATCTATTCCAAGAGAATTCCAGGGAAGAACAAGTATTTTTTCAGAATGTAAAACGCTATATAAAAAGAAGAAAAATATAACTTTTATTTTATATATTTTGTTCATAACTTATTTTATAAGTAATTATAGAAAAAAGTCAAACGATACCATAGGATTGCACCCAAAGCCTTTTTGAAAATTCTTTTTATTAAATATCTCATTGTAAAAATTTTGAGTAATTTTTATAATTAAAATATATGGTTCGAATCCTTCTCTTAAACAAGGAAGTAATATGATAGATTTTATCTTATTATTTCTATTTTCACAGCCTCCATCAAATGGAATATTTGGTGCTAAAATAAAAGGGATAGAGGTCCAGGAATTTGAACCTACCCATTTACAGAAATTCATCCAGTTCACAACAACAACTTCAGGTGAATGGGTCATTCTCCAGGCAGTAGCATCCCTCTCTGGTGGTGGAACTGCTACAGGTGACATTCTTGCATCAAAAGTTAAAGGACTCCAAATTAACGAAACATCTCAACTCCCTGAAAATGAATACTTTTCTGGATTTAACACCTCAGGTCCTGATGCAAATGGATTTTACACATTGAGTGCAATCACAAACCTCGGAAACAGTTACGATATTTTAAGAACAAAGCTTAAACTAACTGAAATCAATAACTACGCAGTCTCTGGCTATCACATAAGAAGATTTTATACAAGTGGTCCTGATACAGATGGCTTTGTATGGCTCCTTGTTGATATAGACCAGGTTGGTATAAAGGAAAGAGCTGGAAAAGAACTTGAAGAAACTAAAATTAAAATTTATAATGACCTAACAAAAATTGCACCAAACCCTGCCTCTGATTTCACAAGAATATATTATTCCTTATCTGAAAAAGCACATGTAAAAATCTATGTTTATGACAAAAAGGGAAGTATTGTAAAAAAAATAAAGGATGAGGAACAAAATAAAGGTATTTACAGAATATTCTGGGGACTTGAAGACAATAATGGCTTATTAGTTCCTTCAGGTGAATATTTCATAAAAATGGAAATAGGAAATAAATTTAAAAAAACAAAGAAAATTACTATTATAAGATAGAGAAGTGTTTAAGAATTCTGTAATCATCAACAGCACTCCTTTAAGAAAGAGAAAATTTTTTATACTAATACTAAAAGTTTTATTTATAAATATAAAAGGGTTCAATTCCCGAAAATAAAAAGGGGGCTAAAATGAATTTATCAAACAAAAAAATAATAGGAATTTTGTTTTTAGGGATTATATTTTTAGCACCCCAGAGGGCACCTGAAAGGGAAGAAATACTTCCTAAGCAAGGATGGATTGAAGGGCAAAGGGGATGGGATGAAAACGGAACAAATCTGTGGACAGCAGTATCACCTTTACCAAATTATAATGTTGGAATAGGAACAAGTTCACCGCAATATAAACTTGATGTTCTTGGTAACTCAAGAATTCAAGGTTCCCTCTATATAAATTCCTGGCCTATAAGTATAACATCCGCACCAAGCACAGGACAAGTTCTAAAATGGGATGGAGCTTCATTTGTCCCAGCAACAGATGAAAATAGTGGTGGAACAATAAGCGGTTCAGGTTCTGCAACACAGATTGCATTCTGGACAGGAACAAATACTATTGGTGGTAATAACAACTTATGGTGGGATAATACAAATGAAAGACTTGGAATAGGAACAAGCACACCAAAACAAAAACTTGATGTTAATGGTCAGATTAAATATGGAATAATTAAAAATGTTAGTAATGAACCCCTTGTCCCTTTCTTTGGCTTAGATGGAGATATTGATAAAATTTACCATATTATTATAATTGGAAGACTTTATACACAAAATCTTATCAGAAGCGTTCGACTCGGACCAAATGGTAATGTGGTAACAACCGGATTCCGAAACCTATCCCATCGGTTTTGGGAAGTAGGGGGAACAGGGGGTTCTGATATTTACATCAGAAATACTGGTGGTATTACTATGGGTTTTAGCAACTGGAATGCAGATGGGGATATTTTTATAGAGGGAATGTTTTATGCAGAAACCGGAAGAGCAAGAATTTACCAAGGAACCCATTCATATTATAATGTTACTGTAGGTGATGATAGAGAATTGCGGGGTGATCATATTGGCTGGTGGAATGATTCTACAACCAAAATCACATCTCTTGTGATAGACTTTCAAGGAGGCACCTTTACAGGAACAGTAATCCTCAGAGCAATACCTTGGTAAAAAAGGTAATTTAGAAAAAAGTTCTCTCTCCCTGTTAGAAAATTCTCATTTTGTAAGTTAGGGGTTTTTTTATAATCAAGTCTTTATAACAGAATTTACCTTTAATTAAATCTTATAATTAATTATGAAAATTATAAGAGAGATCTATTCAAAAAATAATAAAAAAATTCTACTTTTTGTTATTGATGGCATGTCAGGACTTCCATTAAACGGAAAAACTGAAATGGAATGCGCTAAAAAACCTAACCTTGATAACCTGGCAAAAAATTCAAGCTGTGGAAGAATTTTACCCGTTGAATGGGGAATAACACCGGGTAGCGGACCTGCACACCTTTCCCTCTTTGGTTATAATCCATTTAAATACCAGATTGGAAGAGGAGTTTTAGAGGCACTTGGAGTTGGAGCTGACCTTAAAAAGAAAGATGTAGCAATAAGATGCAATTTTTGCACCATAGATGAAAATGGAATTGTTACCGATAGAAGAGCAGGAAGAATTGAAACCGAAGAATCAAAAAAACTTGTTGAAAAAATAAAAGGTGAAATAAAAAAAATAGAAGATGTTGAAGTAATTCTTTATCCTGGAAAAGAACACAGATTTGTTTTAATTTTAAGGGGTGAGGACATTTCTCCTGAATTAAATGATACTGACCCGCTTAAAGAGGGAAAAAAACCTAAGGAACTTATCCCAAGGGATAAAAAGGCAGAAAAAACAAAAAGGGTAATTGAAACTTTTTTAAATAAAGTAAAAGAAATTTTAAAAGGGGAAAAAAGAGCAAATTTTGTTCTTTTAAGGGGATTTTCCTCCCTACCTGAATGGGAAACTTTTGAAGAAAAATGGGGATTAAAAGCCTGTGGAATAGCCTATTATCCTATGTACAGAGGACTTGCAAAACTTGTTGGAATGGATACACCTGAAGGAATAACAAAATTTGAAGAAGCAATTAAAGTTTTAAAAGAAAAAATTAAAGATTATGATTTTATATACCTTCATTATAAGGAAACAGATAAAAAGGGAGAAGATGGAGATTTTGAAGGTAAAGTTAAGGAAATTGAAAGAGTTGATAAATTTATTCCTGAAATTGTTGATCTTGGATTTGATGTTATAGCAATTACGGCAGATCACTCAACCCCTGCTGTATTAAAGAGCCATTCCTGGCATCCAACACCCCTTCTTATTTATTCGAAAACACAGGAACCTGACCCATGCGAAAAATTTGATGAAAGGGAAGTTTTAAAGGGTTATCTTGGAACAATAAAAGGTTATAAATTAATGCCTCTTTTACTAGCTCTTTCAGGTAAACTGGAAAAATTCGGTGCCTGAAATTATTTTCCTTTTATTTTATCTATAGCCTGTTCAACACTTATTTCACCTTTATAGAGACTATCAAGAATTTCTGATATCTTATTTTTCTCTTCCTTTTCACTTTCAATTCCTATATTTTTCAGAAACTCTTCAAATCTTGTCCTTACAGTGGGATAAGATACACCCATTACTTTTGCGAGTTCCGACAGATTTCCCCTTGTTTTTAAAAATAAAATCAAAAATTCTAAATCACTTGAACTGAGATTAAGTATAGGCGAAAAATAAAAATCTCCTTCTATTTCTGTTTTACATTCAGGACAGTAATATCTTTTTATTTTCAATTCTGAATTACATACAGGACACCTTGTAAGTATATTTTTTTTCATAAATCTTCAATTTCCTTTTTTGCTTCATCAACATTTATTTCTCCCTTTTCCAATCTTTCAAGAATTTCTAAAACTTTTCTTCTTTTTGACTTTTTTATTCTATTTCTTTTTCCAAGAGAGGAAATTATCATATAAATTCCCACAAAAACTATTATAAGAGGCCAATCCCTTGACCATTTAAAAAAAGATAAATAACCAAGATTTAAAAACCATATTAAAAGACCTATGAAAATCAGTATAAAAGCACTTTTCATAATTTTTTCCTCCTATTCAATCCATATTTTCACAACATCCCCATCTTCAGTTTTTACATTAACAATCTCACCTTCAGTATCAATATCAATGGAAGAAATAATCTCCTCAAGATCAATATCCTTTTCCTTTAAATCCTCTATTTTATCCTTTGGTATAAATTTAAGACCAAATTTTAAAAGGGATACAGGAATCTTTAAATTCACTTCATCACCCTCTTCATCCTTAACATAAATTTTAAACATTTTCACTTTTTTCCCTTTTTTAAATACATCTTCAAGAACTGCTTCTATCAACCTGTATCCATCATCAGCATTTATTTTACCCTCTTCCACCATCTTCAAAATTTTTTTTATCTCCTCCATAATTTTTTTATATTTTTAATGGATTTGAACCAAATTTATAAAATTTATTTTATAAATTATAACATTTATTTTATATTTTTGCAAGTTTTTTTTAAATTTTTTATAAAGTTTTGAGAAATTCTTTTGAAAATATCTTTTATTTGAAAATTTTTTTAAATAGATTTAAAATTAGTTATGGCTGAGATGAAGGTTAAAGGGATTCTTTTGAAGGGGCTTAGGGAGTTTGTATTAGAGAATTTTGGAGAAGAAGGGTTTAATAAGTTACAAGAGGTGCTTTCAGAGGGCTCAAGAAAACTCCTTAAAGCTCCTTTGATGGATGCGGCAAGTTATGATGGAAATCTTTTTCTTGAAATAAACAGAAAAATATGTGAAACATTTGGTGAGGGGAAACCTGAATTTGCAAGAAAATTAGGTGCTTTTTCTGCAAGAAAATCTGTAAGGGGAGCTTTTAAATTTATACTTAAACTGGCAAGCATCCCCTGGGCATTAAGAAGGGGTGAGACCATTTATAAAATGTATTATCCCAATATGGGGAAATTGAAGATTATTAAAATTGACGAAGAAAAAAGTGAAGGAATTATTTCAATAGAGGATGTTCCTTTTAAGGACCCTTATTTTGAAGAGAGGATTGCAGGCTGGATAGAGGAAATGGGTAAAATTCTTGGTTCTAAAAAAGCTTTTATTGAAATTAAAAAATCTGTTTTTAAAGGAGATAATAAAATAGAATACTTTATAATTTGGTAAGGAGGCAAAATGGGATTAACAAAATTATTAATATCAATAAATTTATTCTCCTATACAGTTGACACGGTTATGGTTCAAATGAGGGATGGTGTAAATCTTGTAACTGAAATCTGTTACCCCTGGTGGTATCAATACTTTCCTGAGCCTTCGACAGTTTTAATTTCAAGAACACCTTATCCAAGAGATCAGATATTAAGTAATGAACTTAGAACCCTCATATGTGATATTTTTAATTATGTTCTTGTCATTCAAAGTGTAAGGGGTTATCAGGGATCTCAAGGTTTCCCGACAGTTTTCTTAACCGATGGATGGGGTGAATTGAGGGATGGATACGATTTAGTTGAATGGGTTAAAAACCAATCCTTCTGCAACGGAAATATTGGAACTTTTGGACCTTCTGCACTTGGAATAACTCAATATATGTTATCAGGTGTTGTGCATCCAAATTTAAAAACTCTTATACCCTGGATTGCCTGTCATAATATGTATTTTTATGCTGCTTTTCCGGGTGGTGAATTCAGAAAAGCCCTTGTTGAAAACTGGTTAAACGGTATAGGAACACCTTTTTTAATTGACTCTGTATGTAACCACCCTTTTTATGATCCTCTCTGGAAAAAGCTTAATCTTAATACCCGTCTTGATTCAATAATTTATCCAATGTTTCATTTTGCTGGTTGGTTTGATATATTCCTTGAGTCACAAATTGAAGCCTTTGAAAAAATAAACTTTCTCGGTAATAACTTCGCAAGAGGAAAACAGAAACTTATAATAGGACCTTGGGGACACCAGACTTTTGGACAAAAAACTCAGGGAGATTTAACTTTCCCAGGCAATGCAGACTGGATTTCAAACCTTAAAGTAGCTAACTTACAGTTCACATGGTTTGATTATTATTTAAAGGGAGAGATTAATGACCCTGATGACTCTTTTTTGATATTCGGACCAAGGGTTGAATTTTATTTAATGGGAGATGTCAATTACCCTGATACAACTTTATTTAACAGATGGTATTACTCTGATACCTTCCCACCAAAAGGGGTCAAATACTACAAATTTTATCTTCATTCTGATTTTTCCCTTACCTTAAATCCACCTGATTTAGGTGATACTTATTCCTCTTATATTTCAAGACCCTGGGATCCTGTTCCAACAATCGGTGGAAATGAGTTTATAGGAATACCTGGTGATGCTTACGGTCCAAAGGATATTTCATCAATTCTCTCAAGAAGCGATGTTTTAGTTTTTACAAGTCCTTTACTTGACACTTCCTATGCTGTTGTTGGTAGACCAGTTATGGTTCTCTATGCTTCTTCTGATGCCCTTGACACTGATTTTGCTATTAGATTAGCCGATGTTTACCCTGACGGAAGAACAATACTTATACAGGATAATATTTTAAAAGCAAGGTTTAGACACGGTTTTGAAAATGAAGAGCTACTTATTCCTAACCAAATTGACACATTTTATATTCCCCTTTGGAGCACTGCTTATGTATTCAACAAAAATCACAGAATTAGAATAGTAATTTCTTCAACAAATTATCCAAGATTTGAAGTTAATCCACAAACAGGTGCTCCCTTTATGAGAAATGATCCTAACCAGGTAGAGGCAACAAATACGGTATATATGAATAGCACTTTTCCATCACATATTCTACTGCCCCTAATGTGGCCTCATCCTGTTTATGTAAAGGAAAAAGAAATTCCTGATAAGTATGATATAAAATTTAAAACATTATCAAAAGGTGATAAAGATCTGTTAATTATGAAAGAGAAACTTCCTTCAAACACTGAAATGGAACTTTTTGATATAAAGGGTTCAAAAATCTCTCTTGAAAAAAGTTTAAAATCAGGAATTTATTTTGTTCTTATAAAAAATAAACAAATAAGAAAAAATTCTAAAATTATATATTTAAAATAAGTTTGAAAAAATAAATTTTATAAGGTAAAATAATCAACTTAATTTTAAAACATGACTGAAAGTATTTGGGTGTGGATAATTTTTTTGTCTTTTGTTATTTTCGCACTAATGGTCGACCTCGGGGTTTTTCACAGAAGAGCACATATTCTCTCCTTTAAAGAAGCGCTTTTTTTCAGCCTCTTCTGGGTTTCAATATCACTTTTAATTAATTTTATCGTTCTTTTATTATGGGGAAATCAAAAAGCCCTTGAATTCTTAACAGGTTACCTTATTGAATTATCCCTTTCTGCTGATAACATTTTTGTTTTTGCTCTTATTTTTAATTATTTTAATGTCCCAAAAGAAAATAGACACAGAGTTTTATTCTGGGGAATTCTTGGAGCAATTTTTATGAGGCTTTTCTTTATTTTAACAGGTGTTGCTTTACTAAAAAAATTCCATTTTTTTATTTATGTTCTTGGTATTATTGTAATTGTTTCAGGAATAAATTTAATGAGAAGAAAAAAAGAAGAAATACATCCAGAAAAAAATCCTGTTTTAATTTTTTTTAAAAAATTTTTCCCTTTTACCACAAATTATCATGGCCAAAAATTTTTTGTCAGAATTAATTCTAAATTTATGTTAACCCCTTTATTTATTGTTCTTGTTGCTATTGAAACAACAGATATTGTATTCGCAGTTGATTCTGTTCCTGCCATACTTGCAATAACGAGAGATGCTTTTATAGTTTTTACATCAAATATTTGTGCAATTCTCGGACTCAGATCCTTTTATTTTTTACTTGAGAATTTAATGAATTTATTCATATATCTTGACAAGGGACTCGCTATTATACTCATTTTCATAGGTATTAAAATGCTTATAAGTGAATTTTATAAAATACATACAGGTATTGCCCTTTTATTTGTGCTTTTTATACTTTTTATTTCCATATTTTTATCCCTCGTTAAAGGAAAAAATTCCGTAAAATCCTTATAATTATTTTCTATGAATGAAAAAGTCTTTAATTTAATTCTTGCAGCTCTAATTATATTTGTTACAGCTATTTTTATAAAAATTTTAAATCTCAATATAAGAAAAATCCTGAAAAATAAACTTGAAAAACAGGAATTAATTTTAATTGAGAGAATTGTTAAATATGGACTTTTTATTATTGTTATAATTTCTATTTTACCTCTTTTAGGTTTTAATATTTCTGGACTTCTTGTTGCAGGAGGAATTTTAAGCGTTGCAATTGGTTTTTCCAGCCAAAAAATTATTTCAAATCTCTTATCAGGAATTTTGCTTATACTTGAAAAACCCATTAAAATAGGTGACGAAGTAGAAATAGAAGGAATAACAGGTTTTGTAGAGGATATAAGTATAATATCAACAGTAATCAAAACTTACGATGGTCCTTATGTCAGGATCCCGAATGAAAGGGTTTTTACTTCAAACATAACAAATTTTAATAAAAATTCTATAAGAAGAATTGAGTATAGAATTGGAATAAGTTATAAAGAGGATACGGATAGAACCATCAACATTATTGAAAGTTTACTCCAAAAAAATACATTTGTTCTCAAGGAACCAAAACCAGAAGTTTTTGTTTCCAGTTTGGGTGGAAATTCAATTGAAATAAAAATAAGATTCTGGGCACCTACCAAGACCTGGTATGAAACAAAGAAAAAAATGCTTTTAGAAATTAAAAGAGAACTTGAAAGTAAAGGAATTGAAATTCCCTATCCCCAGAGAATTTTATATTTAGAAGAAAAAACTTTTAAAAAAGAGGAAAATAAAAGATGAAAAAATTTATATATGAAAAACCTATAAATGTTTATTTTGAGTCAACAATAGCCTGCGACCTTAAATGTAAACACTGCAGAGCAGAAGCAATACCTGAAAGATCACCCTTTGAACTTAAAACAGAAGAGGTAAAAAATTTAATGGATGATATAAAAAATATGGGCTCTCATCTTGTTATTTCAGGAGGTGACCCTTTAAAAAGAGAAGACTTATTTGAACTTCTTCTTTATGCAAAAAATATTAAACTTCCAGTTGCAGTTACACCTACCACATCACCCCTTGCCACTTATGAAAAGATTAAGAAAATGAAGGAATTATCAATATATGCCCTTGGAATAAGCCTTGATGGTCCGGATAAAAACACCCAGGACTCCTTCAGGGGTGTTAATGGAACTTTTGAAAATTCAATGAATGTTTTAAATTATGCAAAGGAACTTTCAATAAAAGTCCAGGTTAATACAACTTGCACAAGGGAAACTATAGATAGAATAAAGGAAATTTATTATCTTCTTTTAAAAAACTTTTCACCACCTGTTAATAGATGGAGTATTTTTTTTCTCGTACCTGTGGGGAGAGGTGCTGAACTTGAATTACCTTCAAAAAGAGAAATTGAAAATTTACTTTTATTTTTATACGAAAAATCAAAGGAAGCACCTTTTCATATAACAACAACTGAAGCCCCTTTTTATAAGGTCTTCTATTTTTTAAAGGAAATGGAAGAAGGGAAAAAATTTGAAGAAATAATGATGGATTCAAGAAAAATGGGTTTAGGAGTAAGAGATGGTAATGGGGTTATTTTTGTTTCCTATAAGGGAGATATTTATCCTGCTGGTTTTTTACCTTTAAAACTTGGAAATGTTAAAGAAAATAAATTATCCTATGTTTATAAAAACCATGAAATTTTGAAGAATTTAAGAAACACAGACCTTTTAAAGGGTAAATGTGGTATTTGTTATTTCAAAGATATGTGCGGTGGTTCAAGAGCAAGAGCTTACACAATGAAAGGTGATTACCTTGAGGAAGATCCTGTATGTATTTTTGATGAAGAATTTTTAAAAAAATTAAAAGCTAAATTTTCTTAAGTGTTTTAAAAAAGAAAAAGGCAAAAAGACCTGTTAAAGCACCCCCTGAACCTCCTATTAAAAAAAGAAGAGGAGGCAAAAGAAATTCTCCTAAAATTCCTGTTAAGAGTGAAGAAAGAGCCATAAATCCTATAACAGTTAATTGAATCATTGAAAAAACCCTTGCAATGAACCTTTCAGGAACATATTCCTGTATGAGGGTTGTTCTTGGAACAGTTATAAAAGATATAAAGAAACCATGAATTAAAATCATAAGAAGAGCAAGATAATAATTCTTTATAAAAATAAATGGGATGTATGTAATACCATCCATAAATATTCCGAATATAAGCAAAAGTCCCTTTTTATAATAAATTCCGTATTTAGCAATGAATATAGTTCCAACTAACCATCCAAAGGATAAAAAGGAGTGAAAGTAAGCGAGGTGATGTGCTTTTAAATTAAAATAATTTTTTATTAAAAGATTTGCACCAACAACAGCAGGTCCCATAATAAAGAGATTATCAAGAGCAGTAAGAATTAGAAGACCTCTTAAAAGTTTATCCTTTAAAATGAATTTTAAACCTTCAATAAAATCACTTTTAAGAGGAATTTTAGTTTTTTTATCTTCAGGAATAAATAAAATTCCAATAAGTGCGAAAGATATAAGAAAAGTTATGCCGTCAATTAAAAATAAATTAAGAATTTTATTAACAGGGTCACCTTTTAAAATTGTAAGTAAAAATCCAGCCAAAAAGGTTCCAATAACCTGAGCAATCTGTGTTGAACTCTGAATAAAAGCATTTATCCTTAAAAGAGTTTTTCCTTCAGCAATCTTTGGAATAACGGAATCTCTTGCAGGAAAGAAAAAGCTTGAAAAACTTGAAAGCAAAAAAGCGGAAATTGACAAAGTGATAAAATTTAAAAGATTATTCTTATAAAGTAAAGGAACCAAAAATAAAATAAGTGCCCTTAAAAAGTCAGAATATATCATAACTTTCTTTTTTTTAAATCTATCAACAAGGAATCCAGCAAAAATACCAAAAATTAAATAGGGCAAAGTTTCAGAAAAACTTGTTATTCCTGCTTTAAAGGATGCTTTTTCTTTTTCAATTAAGAGAATAAGAAATAAAAGAGAGGCAAAAAAGAGATTATCTCCCACTGCTGAGATAAATTGACTTAACCAGAAAATTATAATTCTTTCTTTTCCCTTAATCATTTTAGTTCTGTTAGTATAATTTAACTTATAATTTTTTTTCCTTTATAATTATCTCATGGAAAAAATACTTGTAACATCTGCTTTACCCTATGCTAATGGCCCGCTTCATTTAGGACATATTGCAGGATGTTATTTACCCGCTGATATATATGTAAGGTATTTGAGAATGAAAAATAAAAAAGTAATTCATATATGTGGGACTGATGAACATGGTGTTCCGATCACTATAAGTGCTGAAAAAGAGAAAAAAACTCCACGCGAACTTGTTGATTACTATTATGAGGTAATAAAAAATTCTTTTGAAAAACTTTCTATCTCCTTTGATTACTTTGGTAGGACTACAAGAGAACACCATAAAACTCTTTCTCAGAATTTTTTCTTAAAAATTTATGAAAAAGGGTATATAGAAAAAAGGGAAGAAAAAAATTATTATTGTGAAAACTGTAAAAGATTTTTACCGGATAGATACATTGAAGGAATATGTCCCTATTGCAAATCAGAAGGAGCAAGAGGTGATCAGTGCGAAACATGTGGAAGATGGCTTGAAACCTTTGAACTCCTTGAACCAAAATGTAAAATATGTGGTGGAACTCCTTATTTAAAAGATACCTTTAATTATTACTTTTTATTACCAAAATTAAAAAATGAACTTGAAAAATGGTTAGAGAAAAAGGAAAACTGGAAGGATTTTGTTAGAAATTTTGCTTTATCCTGGGTAAGGGAGGGTTTAAAGGCACGTTCAATAACAAGGGATTTATCCTGGGGTGTTCCTGTTCCCCTTGAGGAAGCTAAAGAAAAAGTTTTATATGTCTGGTTTGATGCTCCTATTGGTTACATATCTATTACTCAGGAATGGGCAGAGAAAAATTTTGAAAACTGGGAGGAATGGTGGAAAAATAGTGATACCAAACTCGTTCATTTTCTTGGTAAGGATAACATTGTTTTTCATG
Organism: candidate division WOR-3 bacterium; assembly: GCA_039804025.1. NCBI lineage: Bacteria > Pseudomonadati > Caldifarciminota > Caldifarciminota bacterium. Next base: position 41,921 of record JBDRZP010000004.1, on the reverse strand, counting down.
CTGTAATATGGCCAGCAATGCTTATTGCTCATGGTGAATTCATTCTTCCCTCAGAGATACCTGCAAATCAGTATTTACTAATGAAAGGTGGTAAAATGTCCACTTCAAGGGGAGCTGCTTTATGGCTTGATGATTTTTTAAAGAAATATCATCCTGATTACATAAGATTTGGAATTTCAAGGGTTTTACCTGAAACAAAGGACTCAGATTTCATAGTTAATGATTTTGAAAGGGATTGTGATACTTATCTTGCAAATGATATAGGAAACCTTGTTTCAAGGATTTTTAAATTATTTGAAAAATATTTTAATAACAGGGTTCCACAAAAAGGAAAGGAGGGAGAAAGGGAAAATAGATTGTGGAGTATTGTAAGGGAAAAAATTATAAGAATTGAAGAATATTTTGAAAATTTCAAATTCAGACAGGCCTTACAGGAGATAATAGAAATAAGTCAGGAAGTAAATAGATACATAGACTTCTCTAAACCATGGGATGTTTTAAAAGGGGATAAAGTTTCTGGAGGGAAAGTAATTTACAATTCACTTAAAGCAATAAAACTTTTATCTTCGCTTTTGTATCCATTTTTACCATTAACAATGAAAGTTTTGAGAGATTCCTTTAATTTAAAAGAACCTTCTTGGGATGAAATTAAAGAGATACATTTAGAGGAAGGTGAAATTTTAAAAACACCACCTATTTTATTTCCAAGAATTAAAGAAAAAGTTGAAAAAGAGGTTATTAGTGAGGAAAAGGAGGAATTTATAACATATGAAGAATTCAGAAAGGTAAAACTTGTTGTTGGAAAAGTCCTCGAAGTTTATGATATAAAGGGAGCAGATAAGTTATATAAACTTGAGGTAGATACAGGAGATAGGGTAAGAACAATTGTTGCAGGTATAAAGGAAAGTTACAGTAAGGAAGAATTAAAGGGAAAGAATGTTATAATAGTTTCAAATTTAGAACCGAGGAAAATAAAGGGGGTAATTTCAGAGGGGATGCTTTTAGCAGTTGAGGATAAAAGTGGAAAAATTACTATTTTAACAACTGAGAAAGATACTGAACCGGGTCTTTTAGTGCTTTAAAAAAATTATTAAAATTTTAACATTCCTCAATATCTAATATTTATGGAAAAAGAGATTTAGTGAATCGCAAGGTAAAATAGAATCTTTTATTCCTAAATCAAGAGCGCCTATATGGTTATGGTGAAAGCTTTAAAGAAGACTATATAAGAACATTTTGAAGTAGGCACTCCTTGCAATCTTATTGAGCCAGAAAAATTCAATATTTTCATGGTATTCTACATTAACTTGACAAAAACTTTTTTTTTAATATAATATAAAAATTATTTCAAATTTAAAATTAAACCAAAAAGGAGGTTATAAATGAAAAAAATGGTTGCAATGCTCTTAACGTTAATAGGGCTTTATGCCTTTGAAGGTAATCAATCTGTTATTCCGGAAAAAATGGTGAAAAGCTGGACGACTGATTATATAGGATTTGAAAAAAATCTTGGTCAAACCCAGAATTTGGAAGGAGAATTTGCAAAAGAGGTTCTTTTAAGGGCAAAACTTCCTGGATTTGGTATATTCATAACAGAAAAAGGAGCTTCTTATGTAATTTATTCAAAAGATAAATATGCAAGGATTGATGTTGACCTTTTAAATGCAAATATAAAAGAAGAAAATATAGAATTTGAAGACCCTTTACCAGGTTATACAAACTATTATCTTTCATCCTGTCCTGATGGAATTCTTGGTGTTATAACTTATAGAAAAGTGAAAATAAAAGAAATTTATCCTGGTGTGGATTGGGTATGGAAATATGAGGATGGGAAGATGCATCATGAGTTTATTGTTCAGCCTTACGCTGATATAAACGTGGTGAAGATGAAATTTAAATGGGCTGATTATGAGATTAAAGAAGGGAATAAGGAGATTATTTTTAGGACACCTGTTGGAGATATACTGGAAGGACCTATTTTTTCTTATGAAGGAGAAAAAGGGGGAAAAAATCTTGTGGATGTTTCTTACAGAATTAATAATGATAAAACAATTTCTTTTGATGTTAAAGACTATCTTATGGAAGAACCCTTAATTATTGATCCACCCCTTTCACTTTTATGGGCAACATACTACGGAGGAAGCCGTGATGATTATGGCTATTCAATTACAACAGATGGGGCTAATATATTTGTAACTGGATGGACTTTGTCACCAAATTTCCCAACACGTAATCCGGGTGGTGGCGCTTATTTTGATGGGTCTTTTAATGATAGCACTGATGCTGTGATTCTAAAGTTTACAAATTCAGGTGTAAGGCAATGGGCAACATTCTACGGAGGAAATAATAAGGATTATGGCATTTCAATTACAACAGATGGCTCAGGTAATATATTTTTAACAGGACACACTATGTCAACAAATTTCCCAATCTATGATCCAGGTGGTGGTGCATATTTTCAGGGAACAAATGCAGGAGGTTATGATGTATTTATTTTAAAGTTTACAAATTCTGGTGTCCTGCAATGGGCAACATTCTACGGAGGAAATAGTCATGATTATGGCAGATCAATTACAACAGATGGCTCGGGTAATATATTTGTAACAGGATACACTATGTCAACAAATTTCCCAACCTATGATCCAGGTGGTGGTGCATATTTTCAGGGAGATGCAGGGTATGAGGATATATTTATTTTAAAGTTTACAAATTCTGGTGTAAGGCAATGGGCAACATACTACGGAGGAAATTTTATTGATTTGGGCTTTTCAATTACAACAGATGGCTCAGGTAATATATTTATAACAGGAGGGACTTCTTCAACAAACTTCCCAACGTATAATCCAGGTGGTGGTGCATATTTTCAGGCATCAAATCAAGGTTTTTCGGATGTATTTATTTTAAAGTTTACAAATTCAGGTGTAAGGCAATGGGCAACATTCTACGGAGGAAATGATTATGATTATGGCTATTCAATTACAACAGATGGCTCAGGTAATATATTTGTAACAGGAGCAACTTGGTCAACAAATTTTCCAATCTATAATCCAGGTGGTGGTGCATATTTTCAGGAAACATGGGCAGGATGGTATGATGTATTTATTTTAAAGTTTACAAATTCTGGTGAAAGGCAATGGGCAACATACTACGGAGGAAATAGTCATGATGATGGCAGATCAATTACAACAGATGGCTCAGGTAATATATTTGTAACAGGATACACTTGGTCAGCAGATTTCCCAATCTATGATCCAGGTGGTGGTTACTTTCAGGGACAAATTGCAGGAGTGTATGATGTATTTATTTTAAAGTTTACAAATTCTGGTGAAAGGCAATGGGCAACATACTACGGAGGAAATGATTATGATTATGGCTATTCAATTACAACAGATACCTCAGGTAATATATTTTTAACAGGAGTGACTTGGTCAACAAATTTCCCAACCTATAATCCTGGTGGTGGCGCATATTCTCAAGGATTTGCAGGAGGTGTCGATGCATATATTTTAAAGTTTGGAGTTGGTTTAATTGGTGAAGAGAAATTTTTATCTAAAAGATTTCCTTTTGAAGATAATGGTCTCTATGTCTTACAAAATCCAAAGTCCCTTGTTTTAGTTTTTGATATTAAAGATCCATCTGATTTATCTTTGAGTTTTTATAGTGAAAATGGTTCATTAATTGAAAAAAGAGAATATGGAACTATTCAAAAGGGAATGCACCGAATTGAATTTAAAAAGAACGAGATAAATAAAAATATCTACTTTTTAAAAGTAAATTTTGGAGAAAAAACAGAAACAATAAAAATTTTGAATATTGAATAAATTTTAAAGCGAAGGAACTTAAACTCTACTGAAAAATTTTATAAGGAAAAAATTAAAAGATATTACTTTGAAGAAGAAAATAAAGAAAATTTTTTATACCACGAATGTGTCAGAAAAGAAACTTATATAGAGAGGTCTAATTTTGGAGAATAACTTTTTTCTAAAATCTAATATCTTTCCTTACGTGCCTTTATCACTTCTTCTTTTGTTTTTTCTCTCTGTGCTTTCCTGCTCCACCATGAACATTTATGCTAAAATTACCCATTTATTTTTCTTTTGTTTTTTTCTCAATTATTTCTATTTTTTTAATTATATCACCTTTCCTCAATTTTTTAACAACATCCATTCCCTTTATAACTTTCCCAAAAACCGTATAATTTCCATCAAGATGCGGAGTTTCTTTTAAAGTAATATAAAACTGGCATGAACCAGAATTTGGCTCCTGAGCCCTTGCAATACCAAGTGCCCCTTCTATATGCCTTGCCTTTTCATTAACCTCTAATGGAATATTATATCCTGCATCCCCGTAACCCGTTCCATAAGGATCGCCTCCCTGAATAACAAAATCAGGAACATATCTGTGAAAGATGAGTCCATCATAAAATCCGAGTTTTGAGAGTTTTACAAAATTTTTAACAGTTTTAGGAGCATATTGAGGATAGAGCTCGCAAAGAATTTCACCCTTATTTGTCTTTATTAAAATTTTTAACGGCTCCTTTACCTCTATATCAACATCCTTATATTTTTTAGCAATCTCAATCCTTTCTTCCGGTTTTGAATTTTTATTCAGAACTCTTTCTATTTTTAACACTTCTCCTTGTGAAAAAATTATAAAAAAGAACCACAAAAACATTTAAAAACTCCCTGTATTAAAAGAAATTTAATTTTATCAAAAAAAGAAAAAAATTGTCAAAGAAATGTAGAATACCATGAAAATATTGAAATTTTCTGGCTCAATAAGATCTTCAAAAGTTCCTACTACAAAATGTTCTTGTATATTCCTCTTTAAATCTTTCAACTTTAAAGAGCATCTTTCGTTACTTTGTTGCCTATTTTTCAAAAAATTTAATAACTTCCCTCAATTTTTCCTCTCTATCATTATTTTTTAAACTTTTTTTCTTTTTCATATTTTAATCTTAAAGTGAATTTTTGCGCACCCTTCAGGGTGCATTAAATTAATTCTCTGGTTGTATTTCGAAGGCTAAAACCTGCGCCTACAATTTTTTTAAAATTTTTAACATTTATTCTCATATTCTATAATTTTATGGTAGCCTCACCCTTTAGGGTGCGCAAAAATTCTTTAAGGATGTTTTTTTATCCCCATAATTTTATTTAATCATATGGTATCTACAATTTTAAATCGCACTAAAAAATCTATACATCGGTAAAATTTCACTTCTTGAATAATTATATATCGAACATTATCTTGAAAAATTTTAAAATATAACTTTATAATATAAACAGGCCGGGGTAGCTCAGTGGTAGAGCAGCTGATTTGTAATCAGCAGGCCGTGGGTTCAAATCCCTCCCCCGGCTTTTTATGGGAGGGTACCCAAGCGGACAAAGGGGGCGGGCTGTAAACCCGCTGGCTTTACGCCTACGAAGGTTCGAATCCTTCCCCTCCCATTAGAAGCGGGGGTAGCTCAATAGGCAGAGCATCGGCCTTCCAAGCCGATGGTTGCGGGTTCAAGTCCCGTCCCCCGCTTTTATTTATCTATGGAATCTATCGTTTACAAAGTTTTAAAAGACTTTAAATCAGGAAGTGAGGAGCTTCTTCTTACTTTTTTAAAGGGAGTATTAACTTCGAGAAAAAAAATTGAAAAAGAAGAATTTTTAAAAGCCGTATCCAAAATCATTGAAGCACACCCTTCAATGGCTGTTTTCTATAAACTGATGGAAGAAACAGTTAAAATTCCTGAAGATAAATTAAAAGATTTTCTTATTGACTTAACAAGAAAAGTAGAAGAAGCTCCAAAAAAAATTTCTGAAAAGGTTTACCCACTTTTAAAGGATAAAAAAAGTATTTTACTCCATTCAAGAAGCTCAACTGTTATTAAAGTTCTAAGAGAAATAAAGAAAATGGATAAGAACTTTAACCCCTTTATATACTGCACAGAATCAAGACCAGGAGATGAAGGAAGATTAGCTGAGAAAGAACTAAAAAAAGCAGATTTTCAAACTGATTTAATTCCTGATCTTTATGTCACAAAAATTATAGACAAATTAAATGCTATAATCTTTGGAGCAGACGCTGTTTACGAAGATAAGATAATTAACAAAGTTGGAACCTATTCCCTTGTTTTGATTGGTAACCATTTTAAAGTTCCCTCCTTTTGTCTAACAAGCAGAATGAAAATTTCAAACAATTTTAAAAACTTACCAAAAACAAATGAATTTTTTGAGGAGGTGCCAAAGAAACTTATAGATAATTTTATAACTGATGAGTGATAGAATTTATGTAATAGGAGGAGGATTAGCTGGAGTTGAGGCAGCTTGGCAGATAGCTAAAAGGGGAGAAAAGGTTATACTTTATGAAAAAAGACCTTTCTCACATACTCCTGCACACAAAACAGGATTTTTGGCTGAACTTGTGTGTTCCAATTCCTTTAAATCAAAAGAATTAATTCATCCCCACGGTCTTTTAAAAGAAGAACTAAAAAGACTCGGTTCAATTGTAATGGAGAGCGCTTTTAAATTCTCACTACCAGGGGGAAAGGCATTAACTGTTGATAGAGAAAAATTCTCAAAATATCTAACAGAAATAATTGAAAATTATCCCAATATAGAAGTTATAAGGGAAGAGGTCAAAAATATACCTGATGACGGAATTGTTATAATAGCAACAGGTCCGTTAACAGAAGGGGAACTTGCGGAGGAGATAAAAAGAATAACGGGATCAGATTTCTTTTATTTTTATGATGCTCTTTCACCAATTGTTTCCGCAGATTCCCTTGATATGAAAAAATTATTCTTTAAAGACAGACACGGAGTAGAGGATGAAGGATATTTAAATTCAGTAATGAATGAAAAAGAATATACACTATTCTGGAAGGAGCTAACTAATGCTGAAATTGCAAGGGTTCATGATTTTGAAAAAGAAATAAAATTTTTTGAGGGTTGTTTACCAATTGAAGAGATGGCCAAAAGGGGATTTGATACCTTAAGGTTTGGACCCTTAAGACCGGATGGAATTAAAGACCCTAAAACCGGTAAAACTCCTTTTGCCTGTGTGCAGTTAAGAAGGGAAGATATGGAAGGTTCTGCCTTTTCTCTTGTAGGATTTCAGACACAGTTAAAAATTAAAGAACAGGAAAGGGTTTTCAGGCTGATTCCAGGATTGGAAAAAGCTGAGTTTTTAAGATATGGGGCAGTTCACAGAAATTCCTATATTTTAGGTCCTGCACTTTTAAATCCTGATTTAAGTTTAAAAAAAGAAAGAAGAATATTTTTTGCAGGTCAAATTTCAGGAACAGAGGGCTATACTGAGGCAGTAGCAGGTGGTCTTGTAGCAGGTATAAATGCTTTTTTATATAAAAGAACAGGAAAAACAATTGTTTTTCCAAAAGAAACAGCAATAGGTGCTCTTATTAACTATGTAACATCATCAGATCCAAAAAGGTTCTCACCGATGAACATTAATCTCTCCCTATTTCCTGATATTCCTAAAATAAAAAATAAGAGAAAAAAAATGGAGTTTGTTGCAAATAGAAGTTTGAAAGTTCTTGAAGATTTTATTAAAAATGAATTAAAATTATGAATGAGCCGGGTTCCCATTTTAAAAAGGTTTTAAAAGACCTTTAAAAGAAAGAATTAAAAAGGAGGAAAAGTATGTTAAATTATGAAGAAGGAACTAAAAGAGAACAACAAACAAAAAAGAATGTTTATGAGGACAGGAACCCTGTCCATGGGAATCCATACCTTGTGATTAAAGCCCTTGAAGATGGAGTTAGGGTTATGGGTCTCACAAGAGGTTTACAGACAAGAGTCTCCCATACTGAAATACTTTCCAATGGAGAAATCATAATATGTCAATTGACAGAATACACCTCTGCTTTTAAAATAGTAGGAAAAGCACAGGTAATAACACCTTATGGAGAAATTCAGGCAGAGGGAGCTATTCCCAAATTAAAGGAATTTAAAGAAAAGGTTCCTGAATTTTAATTAATCAGAAAAATAAAAGGGGACCCGGCTCAATCTCTAAAGCTTCTTTAAAAGAAAGATAAATGAATAGAAAACAAAAATTAAGAGAATTAGTATGGAAAATGTTAGAGCAAAGAAAAATAGCTAAATTTCCAGGAGCTTTTGGAAGGATACCTAATTTTGAAGAAGCTTTAAAAGCAGGAGAAAATCTATTTAAATTAGAAATATGGGAAAAGGCAAATTTTATAAAATCAAATCCCGATTCTCCTCAAAGAATTATAAGGGAAAAAGCCTTACTTGAAGGAAAAACGGTTTATATGGCTGTTCCAAAACTTAAAGAATTAAAATGTTTTATAAAACTTGAACCGGATAAAATAAAAGATAAAAGATTTGCATCAACAATAAAAGGAGCATTTATCCTTGGAAAACCTGTTCATCCAGAAGAAATTGAAAAAATTGACTTAATAGTTGTTGGTTCTGTAGCCTTAAATATTGATGGTAAAAGACTCGGTAAAGGCGGAGGATACTCTGACCTTGAATATGCAATAGGAAGACATTTTGGTTTTGTAAAAGAAAATACCCCGATAGTAACAACAGTCCATGAAATTCAGATTATAGATGAGGAAATCCCGCTTTTACCCCATGATATACCTGTGGATTATATTATAACTCAGGATAGGGTAATTAAAACTGGAGAAAAACTTAAAAAACCTGATAGAATTTTAAAAGAGTATTTAACAGAAGAAAAAATTAAAAGTATTCCTATTTTAAGGGAAATCCTTAAATCTTAACTTTTATTTCTTCTTCTTTTTTTAAATCTTCAATTTTCTGTTTCTTTAATGTTTTTTCAACAAGATTCATTGGACAGAAGGGGCCGCACATTGAGCAGGCTTTAGTTCCACTCTTTCTCCTTTCAAATATTTCCCTTGCTTCTTTTGGGAAAAGAGCAAGTTGAAACTGTGTTTCCCAATCCAGTTTATATCTTGCCTCACTCATTTTTCTATTTCTCTCAATAGCCTCCTTATTTCCCCTCGCTAAATCTGCTATGTGAGAAGCGATTTTAAAGGCAATAACCCCCTCTTTAACATGCTGAACAGTCGGGAGTCCAAGATGTTCTGCTGGTGTGATATAACAAAGCATATCGGCACCATACCATCCAGCAAGGGCTCCACCTATTGCGCCTGCTATATGGTCAAAACCTGCTGCAATATCAGTGGGAAGCATTCCAAGAATATAAAAGGGAGCATAATTTGTTAATTTCTTCTGAATCTGAACATTTGTTTTTATTTCATTTAAGGGTATGTGTCCTGGACCCTCAACCATTGCCTGAACACCGCTTTTTCTGGCTTTTTCAACAAGCTCCCCTATAACCATAAGTTCAGCAATCTGAGCTCTATCAGTTGAGTCATTAATAGAACCTGGCCTTAAACCATCTCCAAGAGAAAGTGTCATATCGTACTCCCTTGCAATTTCAAGAAGTCTGTCAAAATACTTATAAAGGGGATTTTCCTCTTTATTTTCAAACATCCAGGCTGCTATAAGACCTCCTCCCCTTGATACTATACCGGTTAATCTCTCTGAATTCTGATATATTTTTAATGTTTCCCAGGTAATTCCACAGTGGACAGTAATATAATCAACACCCTGTTTTCCATGTTCTTCAATAACTTCAAATAAATCATCAGGGGTCATCTCATAAATTGAACCTTTCTCTTTGGCAACCTTAAATTCAGCCTCATAAATAGGCACAGTTCCAAGAGGGACAGTACATACCTCTAAAATCTTTTGCCTTATATATTTAATATCACCACCTGTTGAAAGGTCCATAAGAGTATCCGTTCCGTATTCTATGGCTATTTTAGCTTTTTCTATTTCTTCCTCAATATTAACATAATCATAGGAAGTTCCAATATTTGTATTTATCTTTACCTTAAGTCCTTCACCTATTCCACAGAACTTTGTAAGATTCTTATGATTTATATTTCTTGGAATAACTACTCTTCCTGAAGCAACAAGTTCCCTTATCTCTTCCTTACTTTTGCCCTCAACCTGGGCAATATAAACCATTTCCTCTGTAATTTTACCTTTTTTTGCAAATTCAAGTTGTGTCATTTTTATAATTTTTTTTAAGGGGATTTTAACCCGTGAGAATATTATACCCTTTCCCTTGATTTTTTTCAATTTTTACTTTATAATAATTTATACATAATAATTTATACAATTTAAGGGTCCAATTCCCTGAAAAATAAAAAGAGAAAAATGAAAAAAATAATCTACCTATCAATGACAATTGGAATACTATCCCTGTATGCAGAAGAAGCAAAGAAATTTGAATATGTTAAAAGCACAACCTGTAAAATGTGTCATAAATCAGAAGCAAGGGGAAACCAGTGGGGAATATGGGAAAATTCAAACCATGCAAAGGCTTTTGAAACTTTAAAAACAGATAAGGCAAAGGAAATTGCCAAAAAAATGAAAATAGATGATCCTTCAACATCTGAAAAGTGTTTAACCTGTCACAATGGATGGGATGGTGAAGAGGGAGTTGGTTGTCAGGATTGTCATGGACCTGGTTCTGAATATAAATCTATGCAGGTAATGAAAGACCTTTATGAAAAGAAGATAAAGCCTGAAGATGTTGGGTTAATTCGTCCAAATGAGGAATACTGTAAAAAGTGTCATAATCCTGATTCCCCAACCTATAAGGAATTCAAATTTGCAGAATTCTTTGAAAAAATTAAACATCCTGTAAAGGCTCAATAATCTAATACAAAGAGGGTTCAAATCCCTTTTAATTACATTTTTATTGTGTTTAAAAAATTTATTTTCTTATTTTTTATTTTTTTTCTTTACTGTAAAGGTAAAGAAGGGGCTCTTAATACGAACATATTTCCTGAAAATGAAAATCTTATCTATGTAGTAAAAACTGTTCAGGGTGATTCTCTTGGTGTTTTGAATGTTTCAATAAAAAAAGAGAAGAACTTTATTAATTTTAAACAAGATTTACCCAATTCTGAGGTAAAGATGGATTTAAAGACGCTTAAACCAGTTTCATCAATTTTGAGAATTTTTTTGCCTCAGGGACCTGTTGAAATAAGCTCGGAATTTAAAAAGGGGGAAATATTACTAAAAGCCAGGTTTCCAGGTGGAATAAAAGATACAGTTCTGAAAACAAAAGAAAATTTTTATCACAGTGATTTTCTGATTATGATTCCAAGGGCTTTACCTTTTGAGAGTGGTAAAATTTACGAAGTAAAAAGTTTTGTTCCTTTAAGAGCTCAGATTTTTGATGTTAAAATAAATATTGTTGGGTTGGAGGAAGTAAGTTTTAAAGATAGTAAATTCAGGGGATATCATGTTATTTTTGACTTTGGAGTTGAAAAACATGATGCTTATTATGAGGAGAAATCACCCCATAGATTACTTTACTATACAAACGGGAGGAACAGTATAGCTCTTAAAATATGAGCTTAGGTATTTCACCTCAAGTTTTAAATCTTCTTTTAGAGGCTCAAAGAAAAGAAATTACAGAATATTATGTATATTTGTATTTAGCAGAGAAAATAAAGGGTGAAGAAAGTGAGAAAATAAGAGCAATAGGGGAGGATGAATTTAAACATTATGAAAAAATAAAAGGAATAACGAAGAGAGAGATTAAACCCAGTTTTTTTAAAATTTTTCTTTATAAAACAATCATAAAAATTTTTGGTATTGTTTTTGGTCTCAAATTAATGGAAAAAGGGGAAGAATTATCTGAAAAAACTTATGATATATTAGAAAAGCATTTTGAAGATTTTAAAGATATAAGAAAAGAGGAAAAAGAGCATGAAATGAGACTTATTTCCTTTATTAAAGAAGAAAGGCTGAAATATCTTGGATCAATGGTTCTTGGGACATCGGATGCTCTTGTTGAGCTTACTGGTGCTCTTGCAGGTTTAACATTTGCTTTAAGAAATTCCCTTTTAATTGTTGTTGCAGGTTTTATAACAGGTTTTTCAGCAGCTTTATCAATGGCGGGTTCAGAGTATTTATCAGTTAAGGCAGAAAGAATTGGTGATAGGAATCCTTTAAAATCAGCAGTTTATACTGGGTTTATGTATATAGCTGTTGTTTTAATTTTATTACTTCCCTACTTAATTTTGAAAAATCCTTTTATTTCTTTATTTTTTTCCCTTGTTTTTTCTTTTATTATAATTTCTCTTTTTACCTTTTATATTTCGGTTGTTTATGACGAGGACTATAAGGAAAGATTTTTTGAGATGTTTTTAATAATATTAGTCGTTTCTTTTTTAAGTTTCCTTATAGGATTTTTATTGAGAGAAGTTCTTTTCGGTAATTTATCTAACATAGATTAAAATAAATTAACCTACTAAAAATTTGTATTTTTTTATTTTTAATATTATAATTAAATATGAAAATAATAACTATTCCAAAGTTATTGAGAGAAAAATTGGGTGAAGATGTAGTTGAGGCATTAATTGAACTTTTAAATGCCTCTAATGAAACTTTAAAAATTGAATTAGTTGAATTACAAACTGAAAAATATGAGAGGAGACTTTCTGAAGAAACTAACAAACTGGATAAAAAAATAAGTGAAGAAACTAACAAACTGGATAAAAAAATAAGTGAAGAAACTAACAAACTGGATAAAAAAATAAGTGAAGAAACCGTAAAACTTGATAAAAAAATTACTGAAGAAATTAATAAACTTGATAAAAAGATTAGTGAAGAAACTAATAGACTGGATAAAAAAATTAGTGAAGAAATTAACAAATTAAAATCAGAGGATATAACAAAACTTGATAAGAGAATAACTGAAGAAACTTTGAAACTTGATAATAGAATAACTGAAGAATCCTCAAGATTAAGGATTGAAATTGCAAGGAGTTATTCAAATATAATAAAATGGATGTTTATATTCTGGGTAGGTGAAATAGGTGTTATAACTGCCATTCTTTTCACCTTTTTAAAGTTTATTAAATAAGCAGTATAAATTAAAATTTTGAGATTAAAAGGACAAAAGTGGAATAAAGGTTAATAAACCTTTAAAGTTACTTTACTTGAGAGATATTATATATAATTTCGCTTTTTACTCCCTCCTGGAAAATTAATGTAATTTTCTTATAAAAGTAATTGTTCTTTTTAAGTTCCTCATATTCAAAAAATACATATATAGTGCCCATAAATGATAAAATTTCAGCACTTTCTATCAGCCATTTCTCAGTATTTATTGTGTATCTACACTTCAGAATACCTTGTAAGGTATCTTTTGGTATTGACTCTAATTCAATAATTTTTCTTTCTTTTATTTCTTGAATTTCTATTTTCCCTTTTGGGAATATGCTTTGAGTATCAAGTATCGGTGGATTAATGGTGGGAATAGGCATACTCTTATCTTTGAAAATTATCTGATTTTCTTTCATTATAATTTTTTCTTTATTACTTTCAATTTCAAATTCAAAATTTTTTTCTTTTCTTTTTATTTCAAAATTAAAGGTCATAGGTTCTATAAACTGAGTGTCCTTTTTTGTGGTTATAAATTCAATCTTTCCTTTTATTTCATTTATATTTTTTATCCATTCAAAATTTTTTCTTATTTTTTTTTCAATTTCCTCCTGTGTTAGGAAAAATATAAAGTATAAGGCTAACATATTTTCCTCCTTAAAATTTTATTTCTCCATTAAAGGAGAATTTAAAATCCCCGTATTCAGGGACTAAAAATTTTGTATATTTAAGGTATAGAGATAGATTTAAAATTTTATAAATACTTGAAAATATTATCTCTGTTTCTTTTCTTCCGTAATTTATATTTCTTGTAATGGAATTTTCAATCCCTATTTTCCCTTTTACTGTAAGGTAATCTTTTATTTTTCCCATTGCACCTATCAAAGGGTATATTGTTTTGAATTTCAGAAAGTTATCTGAAAGATAGGTGTTATAACCTATTTTTTCTGATAAATTTATTCCGCTTATCATACTTATACCCTCCAATAAATCTTTTGAAAATGTTAAATTTATAGATTTAGTTTTCATATTAATAAAGTAATTTTCCCTTTTTGAAAGAGAATCTGAATTGATAAGAAAAATCTTAAAACTCTTTTTTATTCCTGAATAATTTAATGAAAATTTATTATATTTTAATTTAGAGCTTACTTTGAGGGTGTCAAAATAATTTTTTCCTTCTTTTAGTGCAAGATAATATTCATAAGATAAGAGAAAATTTTTTATACTTTTGGAAACAATTAAATTATCTTTTTTATCCTTTATATTTTTTGATTTTCCTAAAGAAAGAGAATAAATGGTCAAAATATTTTTAAAAAGAATAACATTCATTATTCCACCGTAGTTTATATAATTAAAGTAAAAATTATTTCCCTTTGCTTCTTTAAGGTTAACAAAAGTTGAAAAACTATTTCTTTTTATTGAAAATGTGAATCTTTTTGATATATCTGTGATGCTTCCCCTTGAATTATTTTCCGATAAAGTTTTATATTCTCTTTTTATGTTTCCAGTTGTTTCAAGAGAGTTTGATAATTTTATCTTGTATCCTGACGTAATTAATAAAATTCCCTTAATCTTTGAATTTATAAAGTATTCTCCTTTTGTATAGAGATTAATTTTCTTATCATAGAAGCTCAAATTAATCTTTGTATTTTCTTCTTTATAATTACTTGATAATTTAAAATTATTTTCACCATCAAGATAAAAATTTGAGAAATTTGAATTTATTTTTATTTTTAAAATATTTACAGAACTTTTTTCTTCAATAATCCCCTTTATTTTTTCCTTTCCAAAGATATATTCTGTTTTGAATTCAGTATTTTTTATTTTTTTATTTATTGCAAAATTATTAAGGGAAGAATTCTGTTCTGTTATATCTTTGAGATAGTTTTCTGAGAAGCTGTAGGAAATTGTATTTAAACTTATACCTGTTTTATAGTTTTTTTCATTTCGCTTTTCATTTATAAATTCATATCTTGTGTAATATAAAGATTTATATGAAATATCAACTGAATTTGTTATTCCTCCCTTTGTTATGTAAGGTTCTTCAATAGGTTTATAGAAGTTAAAGTATTTATTTGAATATCCGTTTATTTTAATCTCTTTAAAATTAAATTTTCCCTTTGCTCCATATGCTCCTAATTTATTTGTATATTTATCAAAGGCAGAAAGAATGGTTATGTTTCCGTATTTAAGAAGGGGAATAAAAAAATTAAGTCCCATATTTCCTTCTTTTATTCCCTTTCCTCTTAAGTTTACTTCTGAATATCCTATAAAATAAATATTTGAACTTATCCCATAAATTTCTTTAAATAATTCTTCTTGTGTCTCATATGTTACTTCTATTATTTCATCCTCTTTAATTATTCTGTTTATGAAATTTATATCACCTGTTGAATAATCAATTTCATAATCAATTCCCCTTTTTAGTTGTGTGTAATTTCCATTTTTAATTAATTTTATTTTTTCACTTTCAGGAACAATAGGTGGATTATCAAGGTGGAATGGACCCTGGCTATTATTTCCTCTAAATCTTTTGTATTGAGTTTCCCCCTTTTTTCTTGAATATAAAAATTCACCCTTTAAATTTTCAAAATTTATTTTTCCTTTTATTCCTTCAGAATATATATTAGAAAGTAAAAGGGAATTACTTTCTAAAAACATATTCTGCTCTCCGAGAGTAAAAATTGAAAAAGGGTTTTTTAAAGAGAAAAATATATGGTTAGGTTTTAGTGGATTTGAATTTTGTGTTATATCACCTTCTATTTCTGTTTGCCATTTAAGTTTTCCATTTATTTTAATATTCATATATTCCTGTCTTAAGAAATAGGGGTAAAAACCCTTTGGATAATTTCCAAAATAATTTTTTGATTCATAGAATATTCCTTTTGCTCCATGAATATCAATTGATTCCTTTAAGAATAAAAAAATAAATAAAATTTTCATAACTTAATAAGGTAGATTCTATCAGATAGAATGTATAAGACTTCCCTTTGAATAAAAAAATCCTTTACTTTCATTTCAATAGTGCCCTCAATATTATAATCTTTTAGAATTTTTATTTTATCATCTGAAAGAAGGAAAATAAGGTCATCTTTAATTTTAAATTTTTCCCCTTTTTCAATTTTAACCTCATTATTTTTATTTCCGTAAAGGGTATATTTAAAAAGGCTCCCATCCTCATAAAAAACATAGATAAAACCATTTTCTATTTCAAAATCTGTTATCTCTTTATCGTATATTTCCATTATAAATGATTCTTCTTTTATTCCTTCAATGTTATATCGTGTTATTTTGTTTTGATTTTTGTCAAGAACAAAAATTCCAAAGGAAAAATGTGTTCTTATCATTGATGGATTAATTTCATCTATTTTAAATTCTTTAATTAATTCACCGTGTATGTTATATATAATTATTTTATCTTCACCAAGTATGAAAAGATCATTTCCATCAGTTGTTAAATCTTTAACTTCTCTTGTTTTACCTTTTTCAAATCCAAATATTAAGATTATAAAATCTATTTCTCCATTTTCCTTAAGAAAATAAATTTTTGATTCTTTATCAGAATAAATAATTATTTCATCTTTTAGTGCAAGTATCCTTTCACCACTAAATTCAATTTCTATTTCCTTAAAAGGAAAATTGAATGGATATTCTGTGAGAAGAAGGTAATTCAGAATGTATAATAAAGGCATAATCCACCTCCATAAAATTTTTAAAAAAACCAGTTCCTAATGAAAATTCATCCTCATTTAAACCTGCCCTTAAAAGGAGGTAATCGGAGAATTTAAATTCAATTCCACCTTTTATACTGAATATATCTTTCTCAAAAATTCTCTGAACTGTAAATGATATTAAAAGGTCATCAAAAGGAAATAGAGAAAGTCCTCCTTCAATAAATGACATCTTATTTTTTTCAAATTCTATGTCTCTTAAAACAAAGGCAAAATTAATTTTTTTAATATTTTTAAAAGTTCCTATATCGTATAAAAATTTCTTTTCGTAAAAAAATTTTGTTTTATTTTCAATAAATTTTGCTGATATACCAAAATTAATGATTTTTAAAGAAAATCCTGTTGAAAGGTAAAAAGCATGTGATATGTATTTAGTTTTTTCTATATAAATATTTGTGCTATCAATTATATTTGTATCTTTTGAAATAATTATGGGTATATCACTTGAAAAAAGTCTAAGGTATGCAATACCAATTCCTTTTCTTGAAACTGATATGTTATCAAAGTAGGAATCAAAGGATAGTTCAGAATGCATATAAAGAATTTTTATTTTATTTATTGATAAAAGTCCAGCTGGATTATAAAAAATAAGGGAAGGGTCATCACTTATTGAGAGGAAAGCATCACCCATTCCTTTTGCTCTTGCAGAACCTGCAAGTTCAAAAATATCATACCCAATTCCTCCTATATTGAGGAACAAAAGAATTAAAAATATATTCATTTGTTTATAACAAGAAATTTAGTATATTTTTCTTCTTTAAATATTCCATTTTTAACCCTAATAAAGATAACATATATACCACTTCTAACATCAATTCCTGCTTCATTTTTTCCATCCCACATTATATTATTTTCTCCTCTTCTTCCGAAAAATTTTATTCTTCTAACAAGTTTTTCTGATAGAGTATAGATTAGAGCTTCACCTTCACAATCAGTTGAAAGATAAAAACTTATATTTAAAAATCCTTTTTTAGGATTATAAGGGGATGGGAAAGGAATAATTTCACCTATTTTAATTTCATCTTCATTTTTACTTTTTGAGAAAACTTCAAGAAATTTAGGAATTCCCATATCGTAGGTATATAGTGTTAAATAGTAATTTGGAAGTTCGAAAGGTTTTTCATTTACGAAAAGATATCTACTTTTTATATAAAAGGAGAAAATTTGAGAATTAAGATTTTGCTCAAATATCTTTTCTTTAAATGGAGAGTATGATGCAATAATTCCATTATCAGAACTTATCCATATTATTCCCTTTTCATTTACCTTTATTCTTATTGGTGTAATATCAACCTTAATTGAATCTTCAGGAGAATTCCTCTTAATTTTTAATTTATAAATTTTATTATTACTTTTAATATAAAAGTAATATGAATCTTTAACAGAAAAATCCCTAATTCCAAAGTAAAATTCACCAAACATCTCACCTTGTAAATTTGATGTATCAAGAATTAAAAAGTGTTCAAAATCTATTTCATTATGCATAAGTATAGTTAGTTTATTTCCCATTGGCTCACACCTTAAAGGTTTTGGAGAGAGACGGTAAACATTCTTAATACCATTTTTATATTTTATTACACTTCCCTCTAATGATGTTTCAAGATTACTTAAAATATAAACTTTGTCATCAGGAAAAAATGATATGTCACAGGGTTTCATGGATGGGGCAAGGATAGTATCCTCTCTAACAAGGTTGAAAGAATCAGTAATTATGTATTTTCTTATCTGAAAAGTATCCCTTGTTACCGGAGATGCTCTTTCTACATAATATAAAATTTCTTTATTACCGTCAATATCTCCGGCGTAAGGCACATCAGTTTTTAAAAATTTTCTAAATTTACCCTTATATAAAATCCTTTTATGGAAGTTTGTATCTCCCCACCATGTTATTCCCTCAAGTTTAAGTGTGTAAATTCCGTCATTTAAGAAAATAGAAGGAAATGTATCAAGGATTGTTAAGGAATCAAATACCTCATAATTTTTTTCTTTTAAAAGTATGTAATTTGAAGGCTCTATTCCTATACCATACATTAATCTCCATTTTGAAAGTCTATAAGCATATCCCCTTACTGAGAAATTTCTATTTACAATTAAAGAATCATAAGGGAAAGTGATTTTAACAATTGAAGGCAACGGTTCAATAACCCTTATAAATATTTTCATTGTATCAGATTTATTTAAAACATTATCAACTCCTGAAAATTTAACTGTGTAAAACCCTGGTGAAGAAAGGGGAGGAATAAAGAAGTAATTTTCAACAAAACCTGATATTGTATTCCCCCTTGTTTTTATTTGATAAAAAATCCCCCTTTCCCCTGATTCCTTATCCTCTACAAATAATGTTTCAGGAGTCCAGGGTAAAACCTGAATTGTATCACCTACTCTTCTTTTTGGTTCTCCTATTTTATAAAAGACCTGAGGAGGATTGTCATCAAGAAAGACATAAAAAGATGAATCTCTTTCATTCTTTACAAAATCCTTTGAAA
This sequence comes from candidate division WOR-3 bacterium, assembly GCA_039804025.1. NCBI lineage: Bacteria > Pseudomonadati > Caldifarciminota > Caldifarciminota bacterium. The sequence continues at coordinate 22,739 of JBDRZP010000004.1, read as the reverse complement.
TCACCTGAATTGTATTTTCTCCACTTTGAAGAATATTACCTTTAAAAATTATGCTATCAGTAAAGAAAGTGTTTATAGGTTCATAAACAAAGGAAGATTCTACACCTGCATTTTTGTCAAGGGCGTAAATATGAATTTTTGAAGAATCAGAGATAAAAGTAGTCCCCTCAAAAATATAAAAAGGTGAATCAACCTTAAAGGTTATAATAGGTGGTATTGTGTCTTCAAAGAATTTTATTGTAGTTATTTCTGATATGTTTAATACAGAATCCTGTGCAAAATAGGAAAGAAAATGGTGCCCATGTGATAAAATGGGATTAAAAGGCTTTGTGTATAGATTAAATGTGTCATCATCAAACTTATATTTTACAAAAGAAAATGTTGAGTCTTCTGATATGATAAATGAAATAAAAGTTTTCTTTCCAAAAATTGTATCTTTATGGGGTCCTTCTATAACAAGGGAGCATTTTGGTGGTGTATTATCAACATAAAGACTCCTCTTAATCAAACCCGATATATTCCCCAGTTTATCTTTTGCTTTTGCATAAACTTTATGTCTCCCTTCTTCCTGAATATTGAAGCTTTCTGTATATATAGAAAAGTTAAGAGAATCATCAATTGAATAAAATACAGTATCCACACCTGATAAAGAATCTTTGAAATTTATGCTAATCAGTGTTTTATTTGATATATTATTATGCCATCTTGGTTTTCCAATTAAGAATTCACCTTTTGGTGGTTTATTATCTTTTACGATGATATAGTATTTAGGAGCACTCATATTGGAAAGGTTATCAGCTGCCTTTATACCGAGTATGAATTTATTAAGTTCTACATTGAATGGTCCTGTATATTCCATCCATTCAATCGTTTCTCTTGGATTAATTATGTAATAGATATTTTTTAATCCTGAGCCAGTATCAGATGCAAAGATTGAGAAAAATCCTGTTTTATAATATATGGTATCATTTTTTCTTATAAAGGGAGATGGTATTTCAAGGGAAAGGGATGGTGGTGTATTATCAAGATATAAGAATTCAGTTTCAGTGAATGATTTATTATTAAAGGTATCTTTTGAATAATATTTTATTAAATATATTCCATCCTTTCCCTGCAGGTTGAATTTGCAAGAAGAAGCATTTATAATGAATGAGTCAGAATTTATTTTATATGTTATATTTTTTACATATGTTTCATTATCCTTTGCTTTAAGAGAGCAGGGTGTTATTGAGCTTATATATATTTTATCTGAGATATATTGAGGATTACCAATTTTCAGTTTAATTGTGGGTGGGTAAGAATCTATGAAGATATTGATGGAAGTATCCTTTTTATTTACTACTCTGTCGTATGATAAAACTTTTAACTTATGAAAACCAGAACCTCTCAATCTATATTCAAGAGAGTCAATAAATCTGATTCTACTTATGTCATCAATTTTAAATATTGAACTATCAATACCTGTAAATTCATCATTGGTTTTTATGATAATTTTAAAACTATCACCTATATAGAATATTGAATTTTTAAAAATTGAAAAGGGATGAAATAAAATTGTTATTTCAGGCTTTTGAGCATCCACATAGAATTTGAAGAATTTTAACCCGCCCCTGTTAAGAACAGAGTCCTCTGCATAATATTTTATTTGATGCAATCCATTTATAAGGGGTGGGATAAAGGGATCTGTATATGTTTCAGGTTCATTTTCATCCAATTTATAGATTACATAGGATGGTGTTGAGTCAGGTAAGATTTCAAAACCTATTCTGCTCAATGGTCCTAAAATTGAATCAAGGTGTGTTCCAAGAATAAATATATTTGCTTTAGGTGGTGTTTTATCAAGGTATAAAGATTTATTGATTTTTATAACATTTCCAAGTTTATCTTCACTTTTTACGTATATCCTGTGGATTCCCTCCTCTCCTTGTAAAAAGAATTCTTTATTGTAGGGGGAATAATTTATTGAGTCATCGATGGAATAGAATACATTTAAAACTCCTGCGTCTTCATCAATAGATAAAATTGAAATTGGTGTTTTAGTTGATATATTTCTGTTATTCCAGCTTGGCTTTTTAATTAAAATTGATATAGAAGGCGGTATTGTATCTTTTATGAAATTTATCGCCTTTACATTTTCCTTATTTGATAGACTGTCTACTGAAAAGAATTCAACAGTAAAATTCCTTTTTTTAATTTCAAAAGGTCCTTTATATATTTTCCAATTAGGGACTATTTCTTCAGAGCCTATTCTATATAGTATTTTTTTAACACCTATTGGATCTAAAGCCTTTATTTGAATTTTCCCATCTTTAAATATTATTGATTCCTCTTTATTTATGAAAGGAACAGGCGGAATCAATTGTGAAATAGGAGGAGAATTATCAAGGTAAAGGTCTTTTTCACCGCTTGTTATTCCACGATTTGAGACAAGGTAATAGGAAATATGATACTTTCCATCCTCACCATTAATTGTAAAGGGATTTTCATAAAGCTTATATGGATTTTCATTTATTTTATAGTAAATTTTGTATCTTTCCGCAGGTTTTGGTGAATTATCTTCTGGAATTGTTTTAAAAGAAATTTTTGTTTTTGATGAAATATAAGTTCTTTGATTTTTTATTACCTTTGGTGTATCCACATTAATTGCCACTAAGTAGTTATAAATAAGCGGGTATATACTTGTGTAATCAGGGGATCCTTCTGGTAATGGGGTTGCTTTAAAAATAATTCTTTCAAATATTGTGTCAGGTATTGTAAAGTTAATTGAAGTTAATGTATCTTCCTGTATTCCTATTATCCTTGTCTTTTGTGTTATCATTTCCCATTTTAAAGGTTTATTGAAGCCTATTACCTTTGCTCTGAGATTAATATTATTTCCTGGAATGAATCTCTCTCCTTCTTCTGGAGAAAGGATAACAGCATAATAGTTCCATTTTACCTGCCAGTATCCTGTTTTTACATCAGAATATCTTCCGTTTTCGGAAAGTCCTTTAAGGGTATAGATGTATTCACCTTCTTCAGCAGGCAGGTTATTTATTTTACCGTCCCATATTACAGTTATTGTATCGTATGGAAGGACATTGAACTCAAAGTGCTCTATGATATCTCCATTTAAGTTATATAGGGTATAAAATATTTTTCCTTTTTTATTTAAAAAGAATTTGAGCTTTCCAATTTCAATTCCAGTTGAAGGATTTAAAGGAGGTAAAATAGTTATTGAAGGGATTCCAATTTCAATTTTACCTGAGGCAACAGGAAAGTTAAGGAAATATTTTCTTATTCCCCTTAATATAAAGGAATCATCTCTTATTAATGTATCACTTTTTTCCCTTAAAGGTGGGATTGTATCACATGGTATTATGTAATAATAAATTGTATCTTCATATCTATTTTCTAATAATTTATCAAGAGGAATTTTTAAAGTAAAGTTCCCATCTTTTGTGCCAATATTAGAAGATTTTGATATATAAAATTTTCTGTTAATTCTATTATAAAGTAAATTGTAAATATTTTTAATTTTTTGTGAATAACCAAGAAATATCACATTTCCACCTTTTTCACTTCTGTAAGGTATGTATTTACCGCTTATTTTTATTGTATCATTATGAATTCTTTCCCTTGTTATTATTATTCTTCCATCTTTTGTTTCTCTTCTGTCAAGGGCTACAAAGTATGGTGAGGAATCTCCAGGGAAGGAGTCAGCCATTACGCTTAGTGTTATTTTACCTTCTTCCTGGTGAATTGTGGTATTTAAGGGTATAAGGGCACCATTTTCTTTTATTGCATAGATTTTTATATTATTAAGGTCAATATTGTATTTCGTTATTTCTTCTGGTGTAAAGTAGTAGTAAAGGGTTGGTTTATTCGGGTGATAAAATTTAGCACCTCTTGGTTTGAGGAAAAATATTGGACCGAAGTTTCCACCTATGTATGGTTCATCACCTTCAAGATAGATTGAGTCAGGGTATATAGGACATATTCCTGTAAGAGTTTTAAAATTAAAGGAATTTTTTGAAAATTGAATAACAGCTCTTGCATAAGGACTTTTTGCTGTTAAGAAATTATTATCCTGTGGATCAAAAAGGTCTCCGATTTGAAATTCCCTATATCTGATAAGTTTAAGATCTCCTGAATTATCGTATTCATATAATAAAACTTTTATTTTTTCACCGATTTCAGAACATTCAATGAACCCAAATAATGTATCTTTATTTAAGGGTCTTGAGCGTATTGAATCATGTTGTGGATAAATTTTATTTTCCCTTGATATGTATATTTTATATTTTTGATATTGTTTCAATTTTCCTCTTAAAGGAATGAATTCACGCGGATGATATGTAAGTTTAATAAGGGGTCTTAAGCTATCCATTGCTCCATTTCCTTTCCCATGTTTTTTGAATGAATTTTCTCCGATAACAAGGTCGTGGTGTGTTTTTTTATTTATATAAAATATTTGAGCAACATAATTTTGTATATCAAGGTCAGGGTTAGAAACAATACATGTATCAACTGGTGGTGGGTTTATTCTCCCTCCTCCATGTCCTGGAGGCACACCTGGTTCTTCTTCCGGTGGTTCATTAAACATACCTTGGGTCCCGCATGAATCAAAGTGGAACATCTGTGTAGGTTTTTTCTTTAATCTCTGTGGTATATTTTTTCTGAAATTTTCTTTATATTTCTGGGATATAAGAGCTCCACTGACATAGCCATAATCTGGAAAGATATTTTCAAATGTTAATGGTTTTTTAGTGAAAAGTTCACCATTGGTTAGAAGGGAGTCCATATTGCTATTCCAGTTAGAGTAAAAGGAATTTGATTTCAATTTTAATATAACAGCCCGCCCCTTATTTGGTATTTCTAAAAAAGTATCTTTAATAGAATTTCTGGCTCCTGGATTTAATGTATAGTTGTAATTAACTAAAACATCACTTCCATTCCAACCAAGCTGGTCTAAATAAATTGTATCTTCTTTATTTCCCTGAGAGAGCATTCCGCTTATTCTTTTCATTTCAACAAATTCAGGTATTGATTTCATTTTAAATTGTAATTCTCTAAAGAAGTTTGAACTTCGTGTTATCAATGTTATAAACTGGGAGGGATTAATCAGAGAGGTATCGGATATCTCATTACTTATCTTTATAATTTTGGATTTCAAACTATCAATTTTTTGATTTTTGTATTTTACAATAAATCTTACTCGCCATGTATTAACAGGCTTATTTGAAATATTTAATAAAACTTTACAGGGAATTTTGTTAGAAAGATGAATTATTTTATTAGTGTTATTAAGTTCTGTGAAAACATAAATATCATATTTTTTAATTTTCCTTACTTTTATCAGAGTATCAAGTTTATTATTATTTATATTATTCAATATAACAATTGCATATGTATCACCTTTTATTTTTAAAATATCCCAGGATAAAGATACAGAACCTAAGTTAGAGAGTGTTACACTATCCTTTGTATAAGGATTAAAGTAAGTTAATTCATTTACATCTGTAAAAGGTTCAGCTTTTGGATATTTTGGTATAGATGAAAAGTAGCGTTTTGAATCAGAGCTTGGGAAGAAATTTGAGTAATCCTTATAAATAGCACCAGTATCTATTAAGATTATTTTTGAAGAATCGGTGAGATTTGAAAGAAGGGAGTCATAAATTATAAAACCTATGGGATATTTTTCTTTATAAATTTTCAATTTAACAACATTTAAAGAATTAAATCTATATTTAGCAGTAGCCCTATAACATTTTTTAGATCCACAATTAACAGATTCTATAACTTGTGCAAAGTAAAGTCCCTCTTCACAAGGTGGTGTATCATTACAATTATTTAATATATTCAAAGTATTAAAAACACAGAGTAGACCTTTACTAAGAGTAAGCTGGAACGAATCAATCTTTGTTGAGTCTTGATTTAATCCAATTATTTTATAAGATCCTAAACTATCTGGAACCCATGAACCACCTTTTGATATAGAACATATATATTTAAACTCTCTTGGTAAAAATTTTTTTGTCTTAGTAAAATATTCTGTCTTCCATATCAATTCTAAAGGTAATTTTTTAGATTTTCTTGTTATAGTTAGAGTATAAGGGACCCTGTTATAAAGTATGCCGTTTGCCTTCAAATTAAATAAATATTCTGGCTTTGCATCGTATATTTTTTCCCCATTTAAAAAACCATTACCCTCAGCATATTTATCAGGAATATAAATAGATGTAGTATCATATTCAACAGGAACATTAATAACTGAAAAATAAGGAGAATAACATAAAGTATCTCTATCACTCATTAACGCTTTTAATTTTAGCTTAAAACAATAATTACCACTAACTATAATTGGGCTTTTATAAGCATTCCATAAAACTGAATGCGTAATTGTTCTACCATAAAACTTTTTATCAAGACAAACAGTATCAATAACTTTCCCATAACTATCTACAACAAATATATCAGCCTTTAAATCCATATTACACTTGAAATAAAGAGAAACTTTTGAAACATTGGGGTCATAGAGAGTTATTTCCTTTGGTTCCACATAAATAGTATCAATCTCAAATTTTGATTTAACCTTAACGAATCTTTCCTTCTCAGCATAACCTGAACCATCCTTCCCATAGGCAATAAACTTAATCCTGTATATACCCGGAGGAACAATCGTATTTGAAGGGAATATCTTGCCATCCCACTTGTGGAGCTTTGAACCTACATAAATATTCCCCTCAGTTAATAATTTATTTTTTCCGAGATATATTTTTGAATATGAATTACTTATCTTAAAAGGTCCCCTTCCTTTTATCTTTATCTGTTGATTTCTTTCAAAGCTTTTTATTGCCATTATATTAACCGTATTCATATAAGAGCTCACAACAAATCCTGAGTCAACTGAAACTGAATCTATATCAAAAATCTTTTCAGCTTTTATCTCAAGACCACCAAATTGAGTTGAATCACCCCTGTAGCAAATGTTAATTTCATCAGGATTATCAGAGAATAGATAAAATCCATTTTTATCCAATAAAGATGGTATTCCATTTATTGGATAAATATCAGCATCCATTTCACTTTTAAGAATATCTCCACTTTTACTTAAAACCTGGAAATAGATATTTGATGGAACATTTTTTAAAGAATATTTTGCAAGCAATGTATCCCCTTTTGTTAGATTGAGGATAAGGGTGTCATTGCTCAAAGGTGAGACTTCTTCTTCTCTTTCTCTTATCTTTTTAACACTTAAATAAATATCAATATCAGGATTTTGAGCAATTTCATTAGAAATATACATTGTTGTGGTATCAAAGGCAGAAAGTTTTATTCCATCTTTTTCTGACCTTGATATTAAAAGAATTTTAATTCTTGGCAATGTTAAGGGCTGTGGCTTACGGTCATCGCGGAAAATATTCTGTATATCAAAGGTTGCAAGTATTCCATTTTCAATAACTTCTTTAAATCCATAATTAAGTAGCTCATTTTCCCTTCTTAAATCTTCCCTCACCTTAATAAAATTCTTTTTCCAGATTGTTGTATCTATATTTTCAGGGTTAACCTGTGCATTTATAATTCTTGTCCAGTAAATTTCAAAATTTTTAAAGGGAATTTCATCAAATATATCAGGGTCAGAAGCTCTTCCTTTTATAACAACAGTTCCTCTTTTAAGGGTGTCTCTATCAGGAAAGGTTATTTCAGTTCCATATGTTTTTTTGAAGAAAATTAACGAGCTTCTTTTTTCATTTCCAAATGGGTCGCGGGCAATGAGATTTATATTATGTTTTCCATCTGTAAGTGATGAATTAATTCTGAAATATGTTTGAATATTTAATGTATCATCTTCAGGTTTCAGAATAAATGTATTTATTGAATCTTCATCTATATAAACATTTACTTTTGCTCCTTTTTTATTATCATTATCATCTTTTTTCTGGCTTACTTTAAAATAAAGATTAAGGTTATCGTTATCATCAACAACAAGTGGTTGGATATAAATATCTTTCATTTCAGGTGGTTTTCTATCTATCCTTAAGTAAGCATTTCCAGTTAAATCGTTAGTATTTAGTGTTATTACATTTCCGGCGGAATCGCGCACTTCAAGTTTTGCTGTATAAATTCCGTCTTCTATTATTTCATTTTTCATAATAACAAAGGAGTTAACAAATTCAAAATCATTATTCATTGGTTGAGGTTCATAGTAGTTTTCTCGTAATGCATTTATTTCCTTTTCATATTTTATTTCATTATTTTTAAAAAGAATTAATTTAGCTTTTGCCCATTCATTTACTTTGAATTTTATTCCAAGGAAATTCTTTTTTGTATTTAAAATAGAATCCATTTTTTCAACAAGTATTACTTCAGGTGGTGTATTATCTACTTTGAATTTTTTAGTTAAGGTATCAAAATTTCCTGCCCTATCTGTTATTTTTACAAAGATTCTGTATATTCCGTCATTTAGGTTTTGGAATATATATTTTGGAATATTGTGGAAGAAAAGGTCTCCGTAGTAGTAAAAGCCTGGGGTATCAAATTTCTTTTTATATATCATGTTATTATTTTTATCTTTTATTTCAATTAAAAGTGAGTCAGGGGTCATGCATTCAGATTGAAGGTTATCTTTTGCTTTTATGATAACTGGTAAAGTTGTATCTCTATTAATTGAGAATGAGCCTTTTGGTCCTATTATTTTTATTTCGGGTGGTTTTTTATCAACATAGAACTGGAAGAATGATTTAAAGGTTTTATAGTAATCATTGACTTTATAAAATATATTGATAACTCCCTCAAATGTATCGGGTGAAATATCCGGGAATTTTTCCTGTATGATTTGTTTTAGGTTAGTGAAAGGTAATAAAAGTCTTTTCCCTGGACAGGTTAAATAGTTTCTATTTTGTGAGCATTCTATGTCATTTCCTTCTACGTCCTGATAGTTATAATAGTTTTTTGGAATTAAAATTAAGGAGGTATCAATGGGGTTGGGTGTGTAGTTTCCGCTTGTATCTTTTATTAATCTTACGAAGTTTATTTTTAGTGTATCCCATGCAATTCTTTCAAGTGAATCTGATGTTCCGAGTTTAATAAGTCTTATTTTGAAGGTATCTTCTGTGTTGATTGTTGGTAAGACTTTTCTGTATTCAGGGTTTTCTTGCATGCAGAACCATCCGGCTGGGACTACCCATAGTTTATAGTTTCTTGTGAATTCTTCTCCGACGATGTTTTTAGCTTTTATCTGGACTAAATTCATTCCTGCTCCGAGGAAGTTATTTAATGAGGTTGTGTCAAAGAACCTTCTGTTTTGGTATCCAAGGTTATCCGGGTATTTGAATCTACTCCCTAATCCGTTAATTAACAAATTAAAGTCGGTTTGAGCTAAGAAGTATACATTTTTAAGGACACCTTCAATTCTGAATTTAGTGTTTTTAAGGTCAGCGATGATTGTGTCAATTTTATTTTCGGAGAGGAATAGAGTGTCAATTTTAATAATATTACCTGTTGAATCCTTAATTTTTTGTATGAGTATGACGGAGTCAATGAAGGGACGGTCTTCAAGAGCTTTTAGGATAATATTAGGTTCTCTTGTTATTCTTCCGTGAAACATTCCCCATAATTGTATCTCTTCAGCGTTGAATTCTGTTGAGACATGATTGACACTCTGGCAACCCCATCTAACCCAGAAATCTGAATCAGAATTCCACCATTCCCACATAACCTCAGAAATAGTAGATTTTATTGCCCATTCCAGAAATGGTTTAGGCTCGAATATACTCTTAATCCAGTAAAATGCTGTAAGTGGGAGTCCAATTCCTCTATTTAGTCCTTTTCCTATATCCGAAGGGGTGACCGCTAATTTAGATTTTTTAAAGAGATATTTATCATCATCATAAAAACCTCTTCCCATCACTGATACAAAAGGAATTTTGCCTGCTCCATAGGTTCCAAGATTTCTTATAAATGTTGAACCTTCGGCTAAATCAGGAATAGCGCCATTTGTAATCTTCATCTTTCGCCACATTTCAATAATAAGTGGTGCGCCTATACCTTCAAAAAGAGCAAAAGCTGTGAAAAACTCTCCCAAATAGGGTATCTCATATACAAAAGAGGGAAGGTGTTCTATTATTATCTCTGCTATTTTATCACCATGTAAGGTAAGTACAAATTTCCCTCCTATTATAATAGAGTGTTTTTGGAGATCAATTTTTATTGAATTTGCAAGCCAATCAGGTAATCGTAAATTATCTGGTATTATTTTCTCCACAAACACTTTCAAAGGGGGCACTATTGGATGCCATACGAAAAAAGTAAGTAGCATCCAGTCTCTCATTCCTAAATTCGCATTGATTGTCCCAAGGTGGGGGGTATTAAGTGTAATTATTTTCGAGACATGGGGAATAAGCTCTGGTTTTTCTTTCAATGCTTCTCTGGTTGCAACACCACCCATTGAGTGGGCAATAATTATTACTTTTGCATTAGGGTTATCTTGCCAGTTATTTCCATAATATTCTTTAAGGACTTCTTGAATTCTGTGAGAGAGTTCATCACCACATCCTTTATAAGGTTCAGGATAATTCCCAGAGTCAGGATCCACTGACCCTATAGGATCAGCAAAATTAATAACCTCTAAAAAAGATTTGTTAGGGTAAAGAATGGGAAAAGTGTCCCCAGGTTTAGTATAGGTCTTATCAATCGCATCCCAAACTATACAATAGGGGGTCATTTCATTTAGGAAGAATTTAAAAGTATGCCCTGGGATAATTGAATCCTTTATGATTGTATCTGGCCTTGGATTATCTGGTAATTTATATATTTTTACTCCCCAGTCCTTAGATGAACCCGCTGCTCCATGAACAAAAAGAATAGGATAAGGCTTATATGGCTCTGTGTAAAGAAAAGATAATGAAAAAATATATATTAATATTTTCCTCATAGTTTTCCTTTAGGGTTGATTTTGAAAAGTGTTGTGCCATCATATTTAATAACAGTTGTATTTCTAAGAAATAAATTCCCCGAAGGGGACCACAAAAATAAACCCTCCCAAGTATTTTCAGTATAAAAAGTATCTATTTTCCCATTGGTTAAGTGTAGGATACATCCATAATCCCAATTATTAAAGGAAATAGCATTTGAATCTATAGGCCCCCAATCAGGTGCAATTATTTTTGTATTATAACTATTCAAAAAATTTCCCATAGTATCTATTATTATAAGATTATCGTTCACAGGAGAAAAGATTACATATGCAATTCTCCCCCCATCTGAACTCCAATCAGGATAATTTGCTCTTGGATCATTTACTATCCTATGCTCCCCTGTCCCATCTATGTTTATTATATATAGTCCGTCATCTCTTTCAAATACGATTTTTTTTGCATCTGGTGAGAAGTCTGGCCAATTTCCTTTTGTCAATCTCCTTAAACCTGTCCCATCCCTCCTTATAACCCAAATCTCATATTCCCCATCTTCCCCAAGTATTGAAAACGCTACCCAATCCAAAGCACTTGTCGTATTCGTTAAAGCAAGATTATACTCACTATCCCATAACTTCGCTATCCTCCTATAAACCTGATTTGTATCAACCTCCCAAAGATAACCTATTTCCCTATTCTCAACAAGATCAGTCCCAATCGGACCCTCCCTGTATTTCTGATACCAATAAATCTCTATAAACACTATCTTATTATCTGAAGTCCAACTCGGCGCAAAATACTTAACTGACACTTCCTCCTTGTAATTACAACTCAAAAATAAAACTACTAAAAAAATAAAAATTAACTTTTTCATATTTTCTCTTACTTTAAAATTTAATTTAAAAAAATCTTTTTTATTATTTTCAAACAAGATGATAAATTTTTTCCAAGTTTTCATATTAATGTGCGCCCATTAAGTGTGAAATAATTATTACTTTTGCATTAGGATTATCTTGCCAGTTATTCCCATAATATTCTTTAAGAACCTTTTCTATCCTCTCCCCTATCTCATATCCCCATCCTTCCTGACTTTCATAAGGAAATATAATATTCCCCGCCTCCTCATCTATTGAACTTAAAGGATAATCAGCTCTTTTCTTTTATCAATCAGGAAGTTATTTTCAAAATATAAATTGAATTTTTAAAAAATGGGGGAGTATAATTAAACATAATTAATTAATTTAAATTCTGGAGGGGATTATGAAAAAAATTGACTTTATTAAACTTTTTTTCTGGTTTTTTATTTTTTTCTGGATAATTGTCCTTTTTGGAACTTCTTTAACATATTTAAGCTCAAGGGATGATAAAAAACCCCTGTGGGTTATGATAGATGAACTAAAAAATTTTCATGAACCAAAAGTAAAATTTTATAAATTAGAGAAACCTATTTTTTTATACTTTAATGGCTCAGAATTTTTTTCTATCTCAGCTATTTGCACATTCAGAAGGGCTATACTTGAATACAAGGAAAATGAAAATGTCTTATTTTGTCCTGTCCACGGAGAAAAATTTGACCTTAACGGTAATCCTTTAAATAAAAAATTAAAAACACTCAAAAAGTATCAAGTTAGAATAAAGGGAGGGAAAATATATGTCCTTATTGAATAAAATACTTGAGTTTCTTGAGAAAAGAATTTCCCTTAATGAGCTTATATCATTTATAACCTCCTTCGGAATTTTCTATACACCCGTTCCCCATGATAAACCTGTTAAAGAAGCAATAAAAGATGCAATGGAAACCCCTTCTCCATCATATACAAGATGGCCATATCTTCTCGGAATTCTAACTTTTATCTTATTTATCTTCTGTGTAGTATCAGGAACTATGCTCCTTTTTTATTACATTCCATCAAAGGAAAATGCATACTCTTCCACTGTGGATACAATAATAAATAAACCCTTTGGCTTTTTCATATATAATTTCCATTACTTTTCAAGCATAACACTACTTGTTATACTTATCTTCCGCCTTATAAGATTTATTTATCATAAAGTCTTCTCCCCACCCAGGGAATTTTTCTGGATTTTAGCATACCTTATTTTTCTTTTTATTGTGTTTGAGTATATTACAGGAATTTCCTTACCAATGGACGGAAGCTCAGGATTTTTAAGTTTTAGAATTTATGAAATAATTTCACCAATACCAATTATCGGGAGCCTTTATAAAATTTTTCTATTTGCAGGCGAACTTTCAGATTTTTTCCTTTTAAGAAGCTACATTTTTCACATAATTATCTTACCCTTTTTTATTTTTTTCCTTTTCTATCTACATTTTCTTTCTGTAAGAAAACTGGGTTTATCAGATGGATACTTTAGGGGCGATAAAGTTTTCCCTGGATACTTTTTTGAAATTTTAATAATAGTGTTCCTTGCTTTCGCTATAATTTTCACACTCAGCAACATTTTCCCGAGAAAAATCTCAGAACCTTTTGTTCCTTATAAAAACTATGTAAATTATAAAGTTCCATTCTTTTTACTGTTTTTTGATTTTCTGAGAACAAATCTTAACCAGATTTCTTATTCAATTATATCCTTTATCCTTATTATTTTTCCATTCTTTCTCCCTTGGATTGATAGAACCCCACCAATTCCCCTCATAAAGAAACCAATTACATTTTTTCTTTATATCTTCTTTTTCAGTGTATTAATTTTTATATCCCTTTTAGAATTCCTGAAATGAAAGGAATAATAATTTATTTATCATTCTTATCACAGATAGATTCAACAGGTTGCTTTTTGTGCCACAGTGAAATAAGACTTAACTACACAAAGAGCATTCACTATTATGAAAATGTTTACTGTTCTGATTGCCATGGTGGAAATGAAAAATCCTTTGACATAAAAAAAGCCCATTCAGGGAATTTTAAAGGCAAATTCTCAAAAAAAGAAATTTTAAATTTATGCTCTAAATGTCATTCCTCAGCAGAAAAAATGGCTCCCTACGGCATACCCTTTGACCAATTTGAACTTTATATGCTTTCCGCTCACGGAAGATTTTTAGATAAAAAGAATAATATTCCTGTCTGCTCCGATTGTCACAATTACCACAATGTTTACAAAGCAAATGATATAAATTCTCCTGTAAATAAATCAAAGGTCTCATATTTATGCGGAAATTGTCACAAAAAAGAATTTGAAGAATATTCTAAAAGCATACATTTTGAATATGTTAGAAGAGGAATAAAAGACTCTCCCACATGTCCTGATTGCCATGGTTCCCATGGAGCCTATCCGCCAGGTTTCAGAGATATTGATAAAATTTGTGGTAAGTGTCATGAAAATGTAAGAGCAAATTTTTTGAAAAGTCCCCATTATAAGGTATTTGTTGAGATAAAAATTAAAGAATGCGAAGTATGTCATGGAAATCACAATATAGGCAAAGCCGATCTTACCACTTGGGATAAAAGCTGTATAAACTGTCACGAAAAAGATAATAATTCCTTAAAATTAAAAGAAGAGATCAAAACACTTCTTATTGAAACTGAAAATTCCTATAAAGATGCAACTGAATGGGTCTCAAAAATAGAAAAAATTCCTCTTGAAACAAAGGATTTAAAGGAAAGAATTAAAGATGCAAATAATTCTCTTGCAGAAGAAATAGGTATTCTTCATACATTAAATATTGAAAGAATAAAGGAAACCTATCTTCAATACAAGGGAGTTTACGACGATGTAAAACATGAAGCAATAAATAAATATAAACTTTTCCAGACAAGATACATAATAATACCTATTTTATGGATTTTAATTATAGTTACAGTTTTTTTAATTTTTGAATTCAAAAAGAGGGTAGAAAAAGCATGAGAAAAGTCTACATAATAATCTTTTTTTCTTTCCTTACCTTCACAATTTTTATAATTTTTATAATTTTTTCATTTCAAATTACCTCCCATCCTAATTTTTGTGGTTCCTGTCACTATATGAGACCTTACTTTGAATCCTGGAAAACATCATCCCATAATGGTATTCCATGCGTTGAATGTCACATTCCCCCTGGTATAACTTCTGAATTTAGAAAAAAATATGAAGCCCTTGCAATGGTTGTAAGGTATTTTACAGGAACTTATAGCACAAATCCATGGGCTGAAATTGAAGATGCTGCCTGTTTAAAGTGTCATGAAAAGAGACTTTTATACGGAAAGGTGTACTTTAAAAATATTCTTTTTGACCATCAACCCCACTTGACAATGCTAAGGAGGGGGAAAAAATTGAAATGCACCTCCTGCCACTCTCAGATTGTTCAGGGAGCACATATAAAAGTTACTGAAAGCACATGTTTTATATGCCACTTCAAGGGAACAGAACTGGGGAAAAAAACTGCAAAATGCACAATGTGTCATGGTATGCCAAGAAAAAAAATAGAAATCGCCTCTTTTACATTTGATCACTCCGATGTTGAAAAATACAGTATGGATTGCCTCTTATGCCATGCTCATTCTGTTGAAGGATCTGGCTCAGTTCCTGAAGAAAGATGTTTTACATGTCATAATGAACCAGCAAGAATATCGGAGTATAAAAACACTGAAAAAATACACGAAATTCATGTCACTATACATAAGGTGGAGTGTTTAAACTGTCATCAGGAAATTTATCATGGAAAACCAAGAGAAATAGAAGAGGTAATAAAAACTCCATGCTCCACATGCCATTTGGAGGGACATACCCCGCAGAAGGACCTTTATATGGGAATTGGAGGAAAAGGTGTAGAACCAACTCCTTCAGTTATGTTTCTTTCAGGTGTAAGATGTGAAGGATGCCATATAATAGGTAAAGAAGGGAAAATAAAAAAATCAGGTCCTTTTTCCTGTATGAACTGTCATGGTGCTTCCTACTATAGAATATACAACTCCTGGAAAGAAAATATTGAAAAAAGAATAAAGGAGACTGAGAAAATCATAAATGAAGCAAAAAGTAAATTGAAGAACTCAGAATATTTAGAAAATGCTGAATATAATCTCAAACTTGTAAAAGAAGGAGGTGGTTTGCACAATGTTTTGTATTCTGAAAAATTATTGAAAAAAGCAGTTGATTTTATTAATGAAGGTTTAAAGGAAAAAGGAATTAGCCCTTATAAAACTGAAACTTTTATTATAACAGAAGCAATAATTGAATGCACAAGATGCCACTACGGAGTTGAAAGGAAAATAAGCACCTTTGACGGAAAAACTTTCTCTCACTATATACATATTTTAAATAAAATAGAATGCAATAACTGCCACAACGAAAATAAGGAAGAAAAACCACATATGATAACCCTTTTGAAAGAAAAAAAAGACTGTGTGCCCTGCCATCATAAAGAGAATATAAAAAAAGATTGTATTACCTGTCATGGTAAAGAAATAAACCCCTACCACAAAATCCATGTAAAGGAAATGGAGTTAAAATGTAATGAGTGTCATGATAAAAATCTTTTAATAAAAGAAGATACCTGTTCACAGTGTCACTCTTAATTTTAATTTTTTCAATAAACTGTTTAGACTGCCACCTAAAAAGCATTTATGATTCCCTTATTCAATCTCCCCATAGAATTTTAAATTGTCTTGACTGCCATATATCCTTTGATAAATATCCGCATCCAGAAAAGGGGAAAATTTGTGAAAATTGTCACACAGATGTTGTTGTCTTTTTCTACAGAAGTGACCATTTTGAACATCTTAATTGCTATTCCTGTCACGGAAGCCATAAAACTTTATCATTTAAAATTTATGGTTCTAAAATTATAATTTCAGAAAAATGCTCAACCTGTCACTTAAAAGAAGGTGATGATTACAAAAAAAGTATACACTTTTTATCTCTTAAAAAGGGCATAGAGGATGCACCATCCTGCATTGATTGCCATTCAGAACATTATATTTTATCCCCCTTAAAAAGAGAATCGCCTGTTTACTACAAAAATGTTCCAAAGACATGTGCTAACTGTCATGAAAATAAAGCCATAACTGAAAAATATGGATTACCACCTAAAAGATTTTCAACCTACCTAAAAAGTTATCACGGTCTTTATTTAGAGGAAGGCATTTTAAAATCTGCCAATTGTGCTTCCTGTCATGGAAATCACCTAATTTTACCAGCAAAGGATGATAGAAGTCCGATACACCCCTTAAATCTTCCAAAAACCTGCGGAAAATGTCATCCTGGTGCAGATATAAAATTTACACAGGGCAAAATCCATGTGGAAGCCAAAAGAGAAATAGCCCCCTATGTTTACGCAGTCAGATTATTTTATACAATTTTTATTTCAATTCTTGTTCTTGGTTTTATTATGCATATAATTTTTGATATTATAAGATATAGAAAAAAAAGGAGGGAAAATGAAAAATAAAATATTAAGATTTTCAAGGTCTTGGAGAGTTCAGCATATGCTTTTAATGATAAGCGTTTTATTACTCATACTTTCGGGATTCTCACTTAAATATTCCCACACCACTTTCGGTAAAATACTGATTTTTCTTGAAGGAGGATTTGAAGCAAGGGGAGCACTTCACAGAATGTCAGCTTTTTTATTAATTTTTACAACAATATATCACTTTATTTACATACTTTTTACAAAAGAAGGCAGAAGGGAATTTAAATTGCTTTTACCATGCAAAAAGGATTTTAAAGATTTCATTGATAGTATTTTATATGATATAGGAAAAACAGATAAAAAACCCGAATTTGATAGGTATTCCTACAAAGAAAAAATGCAATACTGGGTAATTTCCTTTTTAATACTTATAATGGTTCTTTCTGGTATAATTCTTATGTTTCACAACTACTTCTTCACTATTTTTCCAAAATGGATTATCGACCTTTCCTTTTCCCTTCATTCATGGACTGCTACAATTGTTATAATATTTTTAATTTTGTGGCATTTTTATATAGTCCATCTTTCACCTTCAAATTTTCCTATAAACTTTTCCTTCTGGGATGGTTATGTAGATGAAGACTGGTTAAAAGAAAATCATTATTTAGAATATAAAAAGATAAAGGAGAAATGAGCTTACTTTTAGTTTTCATTTTTATTTTACAGGCACCTTTAGAAGAAGATAGAAGGTGTCTTTTATGTCACGGTAAAAAAGATTTTGGAATTGTTGAAGATGGTAAATTTAAAAGTCTATATGTAAGTTATGAAGAACTTAAAAATTCTGTCCATAAAAAATTTTTATGTCAACAATGTCATAATGATGTTAGAGTAATACCTCACCTTATAAAACCAAAAAAAATTCACTGTTTACAATGTCATTTTGAAGGAAATGTTGTTGGAGCACCCACTGAGAAAAAACCTGAAAAATATAAAGAAAGTATTCATGAAAAGGGAAAAAGGGAAGGAAAAAAAGTCCCTGAATGTATGGATTGCCACGGAATTCACAATGTAAGAGCACCTGAGGATAGCCTTTCAAGTGTATATAAAAAGAATGTTCCCTCAACATGTGGAAAATGTCATGTAAATCAGAGGGAAGAATATGAAATATCAATTCACTGGCAGGGTATAAATAAAGGAATAATGGGATCTGCTGTTTGTAATGATTGCCATAGAGAACATGATGTTTTGCCACCTGAGGATCCAAGGTCAAGTCTAAATCCAAGGAATGTTATAAAAACCTGTGAGAAATGCCACGCAAATGTAGAGTTAATGAAAAAAACCGGTGTGCCTGTAAAACAGGTAGAAGCTTACAAGGAAAGTTTTCATGGGATTGCCCTTGAGTTTGGTGTTTTAAAAGCTGCAAACTGCACTTCCTGTCATGAATATCACAAAATTTTGCCTCAAAGAGACCCCAGATCTCCAATTCATCCTGACAATCTCCCCAAAACATGTGGCAAATGTCACCCCAATGCTTCACAGAATGTAGCAAAAGGAAGAATTCATGTTTTACCCCAAGAAAAGGAATCAGGTATTATATTTTATGTTTATAACTTTTTTAAAATCTTTACCTTTCTTGTTATAACAGGTCTTATAATCCATATATTACTTGACCTCTATGGTAGATTAAGGAGGAGAAAGCATGGAGAATAAAGAATTAGAAGAAAAATTAATTGAAGAAATTGAAAGGGAAGAAAAAATTGAAATAGATGAAAAATTGAAGGAAAAAATAAAAAGGGAAATCAAGGAAAAATATAAAAAAGAATTTGAAAGGTTAAAAAAGGAAAAAGAAAAAAAAGAAAAGGAAAAAAAGATAAAAGAAGAAGAATATTTTATAAGATTCAGCTTAAATGTAAGACTTCAGCATTTATTTCTTGCTATTGGTGTTTTGATTCTTATATTTACAGGTCTGCCTATAAAGTTTCATGAAGCAGGATGGGCCAAGATGTTCCTTAAAATAATGGGGGGAATACAGGTATCAAGGGTGCTTCATAGAATAGGAGCAAGTATACTTATTTTCGTTTCCTTCTGGCATATGTTTTACATTCTTTTTACAAAAGAAGGCAGAAGGGAATTCTGGGAACTTTTACCCAGAATAAAAGATTTTAAAGATTTCTTCCAGAATATCAGATATTTTCTAGGACTTACAAAGGAAAAGCCAAAATTTGGTAGATTTTCCTACATAGAAAAATTTGATTACTGGGCTGTTTACTGGGGAATGGTTATAATGGTTTCTACTGGTTCTATCCTGTGGTTTCATAACTTTTTTCTCGGTATTCTTCCAAAATTTGTAATAGATATTGCAAAAGAAGCCCATTCAGATGAAGCAATGCTCGCAACTCTTGCCATTGTTATATGGCACTGGTATAATGCCCATTTTAACCCTGAGGTATTTCCCTTCAATCCCACCATTTTTACTGGAAAAATTTCAAAGGAAAGAATGCTAAAGGAACATCCCCTTGAATATGAAAAAATAATTAAAGAAAAAGAGATTAAAAAATGAGAAAATTTACTTTTTTTTCTCTACTATCCCTTTTACTCCTAATTTACCTCTCGATAATTTTCTTTAAAGCAACCGATAATCCGGATTTCTGCAATAGCTGTCATTTTATGAAACCCTATTATGATAATTGGGCAAGTTCTTCACATAATACAGTCCCATGTTATAAATGCCATTATGGACCAGGAAAAAAGGATTACATAGGGGGAAAATTGAGGTTAACAGGAGAAATATTAAGATACTTTGCAGGATTTTATTCAAAGGAAATAAAAACAAAAGTAAAGGACGAGGTTTGTTTAGAATGCCATAAAAAAGAAGAATTTTTAGATAAGGAAATTAAATTTACTGAGAAAGAAATAAGTTTTAACCACAATTTCCATTTAAATGATAAAATAGATAACCTTAACTTCAGGTGCCAGAACTGTCATTCAGAACTTGTTCAGGGAAAACATACTGCAGTTTCAATCAAGGTATGTATTTTATGTCACTTTATTGGTGGAGAATTTGGGAAAAAGGGTGAGTGCGGAATCTGTCACGGACCGCCAAAGGAAGAACTTCTTATTTGGGGGGTTCCTTTTAAACACTATGAATATATTAAGGGTGGTGTTGATTGTCTTACTTGTCACTTAAATGTTATATCCGGCAGAGGCGATGTAAAATCGGAAAAATGTCTTGATTGTCACATTGAAGTTAAAAGGGAATTTCTTGATAGAAGAAAAATACATGATATTCATGTCAGAAAAGAAAATATTTCTTGTTTCAGGTGTCATGAGGAAATTAAACACGGAAAAATAATGGTGACACAGGTTTTCTCACCACAATGCCAGGAATGTCACGGAAATGCCCACTTTGTTCAGGAAAAAATTTATTCAGGAACAGGAGGAATTGGAGTACCAAATCTTCCTGATAGAATGTTTATTGCAGGTGTTATATGCCAGGGCTGTCATAAAGTTAATTTAGAGAGAACTTTAACTGGTCCTCATTTTAAACTACCAAAGGCTAATCCTTCTGAATGTGTTTTCTGCCATGGGAAAAATTTTGATAAACTCCTTTTAAAATGGCAAAA
This sequence comes from candidate division WOR-3 bacterium, assembly GCA_039804025.1. NCBI lineage: Bacteria > Pseudomonadati > Caldifarciminota > Caldifarciminota bacterium. The sequence goes on along the minus strand of JBDRZP010000004.1, from coordinate 1,875 downwards.
CCTTGTAAAAGAGAGAATTGAAAGAATAAAGAAGAGAGAAAAAATTTATTCCCTGTTAAAAGATTTAAAAATTCTTCAATATGATTCAAAAAAGATTGAATTAAATCTTGAACTTGTTAATAAGGATAAAAGTTTCGGAGCCCATAACATAAGATATATAAATCTTTTACTTGATGAAGTTGAAAAAGAATTAAAAATTGATACAAAAAAACCAGATATTGAAAGAATTTATAGTAATAATCCAAAATGTATTGATTGTCATTTTGGTATAGAAAATAAAAATTTATATTTTAAAAATAAAGAATTTTTACACGGTCCCCATCTATTTAATTATAAATGTAATGACTGTCATATAGAAGATGAACCTTCAAAGGATCTTCACGGCAATTTAAAAAAAATATCGGAAGACTGTAATTCCTGTCATCACCAAAAGGAAAAAAATTGTGAAGATTGCCATAAAATACAGAAGGAATTTTATAGTGGTGAATATCTTTCAGAATCAATGGATGTAATGAAAGAAGCTGGAATAGATTGTTCGGATTGTCACATTGAAGGAGGAAAAATCATTAAACCAGAACCAAATGTTTGCTCCAATTGCCATGAAACAAGTTATGAAAAAGACTTTACTGAGAAATTAAATTCTATCAAATCAGAAATAAGAAAATTTGAATTTAAAATTGAAGAAATAGTAAATAAATTAAAAGAAAGGGGAAATAAAAAAGAAATTATTGATTTTTACAATTTTCTTGAAGAATATGAAAAATTCAAAAAAGAAGGTTCTTACGGAACACACAATATAATGTTTATGGAGGAATTTTTAGAAAAAATTAAAAAGTATAATTACTAACTAAAAGGAGGGGGAAAATGATTTTAATCTTTTTTTTAATTTTATTTGAAAACAGTGATTGTTTGGTATGTCACGAAGATATAAAAATGCCAGGAAGAGCCCATGAGAATATTAATTGTATTGACTGTCATACCGGGATTAAAGAATTACCCCATGAAGTTCCATTGAGTAATGTAAATTGTAATCTCTGTCATAAAGAGGAAATGGGAGTTTTTGAAATGGATCCACATGAGAGGGCAAGGAAAAAGGGAAATTTGAAAGCTCCTGGTTGCACAGATTGCCATGGAACCCATGATATAGAACCTGTGATAGAAGTAAAATCTAAACTTCATCCCCTTAATCTGGATAAATTTTGTACAACATGCCATCCTTCAGTTTCTGTTCCTGAAAAATACCATGCTGTTTTGTACCCTTCAGAAAAATGTCTTGAATGCCATGACAAAGAAATAAAAGAAAAACTAAGAAATTCAGTTCACAAAAATCATGAGTGTGTTGATTGTCATAGAACTGTATACAGTCTTGAACCTGACAAAAAACATGTAAAAAAATTAAACTGTAAGGATTGCGGGTTATGTCACAGGAAGGAATGTGAAGAACATGAGATAAGCATACATGGAACAGGTATAAAGGAAAAAAAGCCTGCTGCAAAATGCTGGGACTGTCATGATAGCCACGAAATACTTGAAACTTTTAATAAAAATTCAAAAGTTTATTATGTAAATTTGCCTGAAACTTGTGGAAAATGCCATTCAAAACCTGAATTTGCTGAAAAATGGGGAATCACAATAAAAAATCCCTATGCTTTATATGAAGAAAGCATTCATCATGAAATGTTACTTAAAGGCAAAAGAGCAGCAACCTGTTCTGACTGTCATGGAGTTCATAATATTGCTACTCATAGAGATATCTTATCAACAATTTATAAACAGAATGTTCCTAAAACCTGTTCAAAATGTCATGAAAAGGAATACATAGAATATGTAAAAAGTGACCATTTCCGTGCAATAAGATTTGGAAACTTTGATGCC